>JALHUP010000359.1 GCA_022866585.1 Candidatus Zixiibacteriota bacterium
GGGGACGTCCCTGCATTCACATCTAATTCCTAAACGAAATAACTTTCTGAAGGCAGAGATTTCCTCGGTCGACAGATACAAATAAGGCAAAATCCTCTTCCGTCCTTGTTTAGAATGAATCCCTCCTACATTGACCCAGTCGATTTGAACTCCCTTTTCAACCATTCTCAAAACATCAAATGGAGAATCGACCAAAAGGATGGTTTTCTCTTTTTTGAATCCATCCTTAGAAACCTGATTGATAGCCTCGTTTACAGATAGGATAGTGGTTTTTATCTCCGGTGGAACGCAAGCCAAGCAAAGTTCACGTTCCCAGGGGTTGGAAGCGACCTTATCGTTAGCCAAGACAATCCGATCCAATCTCAAACTGTTTCCCCAGCCCACCACCACCTGTCCATGAATCAGTCTTTCGTCAATTCTATACAATATGATAGGCATGTAAAAATTCTTTTTCCATAGTGCTATGTCTACAAAACAAGATTCCCATGTTTCTGGTTTGTGGGTTCGAGTTTCGGTTTCGGCCACGTATCGGATTTCGTCTATCGGTTTGGTTTATGGTATTTAAACGAGAAACGACTGACGATGACCTTTCAAACCATACTTAACCGAAACCGCAACCCTTTAAAACTAAACCTAAGAGATGTAATCATCCGGTAGTTGATAACGCACCATAAAACAAGAACTCAACTTCTTATTCCCTTTTCCCCCTCCTCCTTCACTAAAGATACAAGTTTCTCAAACGGGAGTGCTTCTCTTTTACCAAAGAATTTAACCAACATAGGGAGATTTACTCCAGTGACCACAGCAACATTTTTGTTTTGGGAAGCAACATCTTTAGATATCTGCCAACAGCTTGACCCGAAGAGATCCACAAATATCACCACCCCTTCTTTAAACCTCTCCTCAGTTATAGCCTTCTGTAATTTTGAACATAGCTGATCTTTTCCCAACCCCAAGTTAGAGATGACTAAAAGCCCATCTTGTTTTCCCATCATTCCCTCTAAAGTATTTTTCAAGCCAAAGCAGAGATCTCCATGAGTTAGAATTACGCAGCCGATCATATTGAAAACTCTTTATGGTCTTTTGTAATTTACCACCTAAAGATGAGTCAACTGGCGAAACGGATGGGTCAACGGATTAAACAAATGGATTTATCCGTTATCTCCGTTCAATCCGTTGACCGACAACCATCACCAACACTATTCTATATCGCTTTCTAAATATTCGTCAACCACCTTTCTTCGGTAGATTTCTTCGGAGAGCTTTTTGGAGAATTCTTTAGCGGCATCCTGTCCATACGCTTTCAACATATGATTCATGGCGATGACCTCGGAGATGACGGTGATATTTTTACCAGGAGAAACGGGAAGCATAACCACCGGTATCTCTACCCCCAAGATGGTGGTGAATTTGTCCTCAATCCCCAGTCTTTCGAATTCGGTCTCATCATCCCAATATACCAGGTTTACTTGCACCTCAATTCTTTTTTGCATCCTGATGGCTCGGATGCCGAAGAGCTTCTCGATATCTATTATTCCTATGCCCCGCACCTCCATATGGTGCCCCAAAAGTTCTGATCCTGTGCCCACCAATACTCCGGTAGCTTTCTTGATGATCTTCACCATGTCATCCGCCACCAATCTATGCCCCCTTTCCACCAAATCCAAAGCACATTCGCTTTTCCCCACTCCACTTTTTCCGATATATAGAAGTCCGACTCCATAAACGTCGACTAAGGTCCCGTGGATGGTGGTGTGAGGGGCGAAGAGGTTGTCCAGATATGCGCTTAAACGATTGATGAGTTCGGTGGTGGAAAGTCGGGTAGAAAAGACCGGAACACCCTTTTGGTTTGCTTTATCCAAAAGCTCCGGCGGAGGATTTATCCCTTTGGTGATGATAATGCAAGGAAGTTCAAATTTGAAGATGTTTTCAATAATTCTCCTTCTTTCATCTTGCTCTCTTCCCGCGATGAAAGACATCTCGGTCTCCCCCAACACCTGGGTCCTCTTATTGGCAAATCTTTCGGTAAATCCGGCTAAGGCTAACCCGGGGCGGTGAATCTCGCTATTCAATATCCTTTTTTTGAGTCCATTTTCATTGGTTAATAAAGTGAGCTCAAAAACCTCCTTCCTCTCCTTAAACATCTTTTCTACGGTTACAACTTCCACTTAAAAAACACTCCCTTCCAAATCTTTTCGTTTATCGTTTTTCGTTGGCGAAGCTCGTCCTACGGATTTCGCTTCACTCAATAACGATGCTCGGCTTACGGATTTCGATGCTCGAATATTTCCATTTCGACTCTCTTTTCGAGCTTTAAGCTTCAAACTTCGAACCTCGATACCAGCATCGACACCGTCAAAACCAGCTTCGAAATCCTTAACTTTGTCAAACCTTATGAAATCAACTCCATTCCTTTAACTTTCCCTCTTCCTCAGGTATGTTCATTTGCTCCTTTATAGCAGAAGTTTTTTTGGCTTTTTTGTCTCTAAGTTTGGCTTTGTATTTTTTAAGCTGTGTCTCCATCTTGTCTATAACCTTTTCCACAGAATCATACATGTCAAATGACCTGTGTTTGCTGCTCAGAACGGTTCCGTAAACTTTCACCTTCAGCTCCGCAGTCATCCTCGATTTTTCCATGTCCAAGATCAAATGGGAATCGATGATATTATCAAAATATCTTCCCAATCTCCCGATCTGTTTTTCAGCAAAACTTTTTAAATCCTCGGTGAGATCGAAATGACGAGCAGTGGTTCTGATCTGCATCGGTCGCTCCTTTCATTTTTATTTATACCTTACCAAATACCCGTTGCTCAAGTGAGCACCCCAGCCCCCGACTTAGACGGGGGGAACAAAACTCTTCCTCACCTCCTTTTTGAGCGCTTAAGGTTCAGCCTTCTGTTATAGACATGTCCGCTTATGGCCGAAAATAAAAAAATCTTTCTCCGATTGAAAATCGCGCCGAAGGAGGATTAAAAAGGAAACTTAATCACCTTTAGCTTTAATCAAAAAAATCTTTAAAAATACGGGAGATTTGTCAAAATAGCGTTTGTTTTTAAAATCTATGGTTCAGGATAAGGATTTTGTTTCTTTAAAGTATTTTATTCAACGCCTTTTGAAGTGTTGCTTTTAAAAAATAGCATTCAGATTGAATCCGATGAGGGGACTGTGACAGCCATCTCTGGGGAGCCGTTTGAGTTTTCCTTTACTATCCTTTTTCGAAAACGGGCGGGCAGAATCTTGAGCTCCTCCCTATATTTACTTACCGTTCTA
>JALHUP010000360.1 GCA_022866585.1 Candidatus Zixiibacteriota bacterium
CATGCCGCAGTCGGATTTCATCCTCATGATGCCAAAGATCTAAATGCGGAATCCTTAAAAAAGATCGAAGAGCTTGCCCATCATCCCAAAGTGGTGGCCATAGGCGAGATCGGCTTGGATTTTTACAGGAATCTCTCCTCACACGAAGATCAAATCAAAGCCTTCCGAGAGCAAATAGCCTTAGCCAAACGTTTGAATTTGCCCATAGTGGTGCATTCCAGAGAAGCTCATGATGAAACTTTGGAAATCTTGAAGGATACTAACGCTTCCCAGGTGGGTGGGGTTCTTCACTCTTTTACCGGAAATGCAGAGCACGCCAAGAAAGCCCAGGATATGGGCTTTTATCTGGGCTTCAATGGAATGTTGACATATCCTGAGTCTAAGACCGTGCAAGTGGCAAGAGGGGTTCCCATAGATTCGATTTTAATAGAGACCGACTGCCCCTATCTTCCTCCGGTCCCGCACCGGGGGGAAAGAAACCAACCCATTTACGTCAGGTATGTTTTGGAGAAATTGACCGACCTCTTTTCGCCCTTAAGCTTTGAGGATTTAGAGCGGATAACTTCGCTTTCTGCCCATCAGCTTTTCAGGTTGGATAAGAAAAGCCCACCCCAAATCGCTTATCCCATAAGAAACTCACTATATTTAAACATCACCAATCTCTGTTCCAACTCATGTTGCTTTTGTGTGCGAAACTATACCGATTTTGTTAAGGGACATAATCTGAGGTTAGACCATGAACCCAGCTACGAAGAGGTAATCGGCTCGCTTGCTCATTTGGAAAAATATGAAGAGGTAGTTTTTTGCGGATACGGGGAACCGACCATGCGTCTGGATTTGCTCAAGCAGGTGGCTCAGTTTTTGAAAAGCAAAAATGCGAAAGTGCGATTGAATACCAATGGGCAAGGAAATCTCATCCACAAAAGAAATATAGTTCCGGAGTTGGTAGGGCTCATAGACACAGCCTCTATCAGTTTGAATGTAGATGATAGCAAAAAATACGACCAGTTGTGTAAGTCCGAGTTTGGAAAAAATACCTTTGAAAAGGTGATAGATTTTGCCAAAGAATGCAAAAGGCTTCTGCCTAAGACGGTTCTGACTTTTTTGGATATGCCCGGGGTCGATCTGAAAAGATGCGAAAAAATCGCCAAAAAATTGGGAGTCAAATCCAGAATCAGGCATTATAACAAAGTTGGATGAGGTTTTTTTAGGGGATCCAAGTAAAAGGCTTACGCCTTAACTCCCCCGAAACGGAGTTAATCCGTTCTCCCGCTAAAAGCGGGATCAGGATGAATCCGTAAGGATTTTATGAGAATAAAGTTAAATCTACACAAGAATAAAACGCAGGTCGGGTTTTCCCCGCTAAAACATACTTAAAATGTGAGACCCAAAAAGAGTTTAAGTCAAAATTTTTTAACTAATGATCGAGCCGCTAAAAGGATTGTTGACAGCCTGGATATACAAGAAGGTGACACAGTATTAGAGATAGGGGCGGGCAAGGGGGCTTTGACCAAATATCTCTTGGAGAAAGCCAAAAAAACAGTAGCGGTGGAGATAGACAAAAAACTGTGCCAATATCTTGAACAAAGATTTACTGAAAAGAATAATTTAGTTTTAATAAATAAAGATATTTTAAAAATTGATTGGGGAAATTTAGCTGGAAAGATGGGCCATTTGAAAGTGATTGGGAATCTACCTTATCGGATCACCTCACCTTTGCTTTCACTTCTTTTGGAAAATAGAGAGTTTATCCCTTTGTCCGTGCTGATGGTGCAAAAGGAGGTAGCTAAGAGGATCTGTGCACAACCGGGAAGCAAAGATTGGTCCCCCCTCTCTATCACCGTTCAACTTCACGCAGATGTGAAGACTCTTTTCCATTTGAGACCCACCTCCTTTTATCCATCGCCCAAAGTGGAATCCTCTGTTATCAAAATCGTCTTTCTTAAAAGACCCAGAGTCTTTATTGCCGATGAAAATCTTTTCCTCTTGGTGGTCCGATCGGCTTTCGGGCAGAGAAGGAAGATCATCTTAAACTCCCTTTCCGCCAATTTGAATTTGCCAAAAACGGAAGTGGAGCTTATCTTGAACAAAGTAAAGATTGATCCAAAGAGACGCCCAGAAACCCTCAGCATTCAGGAGTTCGCCAAGTTATCTTCAGCTTTGGGCAACCTTTTGAATTGTTTTTTCGCGTAGATATGAACCAGATAGTTTATACCTTGGCAAGCCCTGAAGGCTTGCCTACGCGTAAACTATAAAAAAACACAAAGGTTTTATTTAGTCATTGAAATGAAAATGTTTTTTTATTTTTTCATTATCATAATTTTCTCATCTATCTTATTTTTGGAAGATGCTTTTCCTGCCGGTTTGAGATGTGACTTTTCCCAGGATAACCGCACCTACATCTGGAATCTCAGGTTCGATTGTAATCAAAAGATGACTCCTAAGCTTTCCTGGGGAGTTTCTAGCTCCATAAATTCCACTCTGATCAAAAGATCGACCTTTTCTTTTAGTCAGGACCGGTGGCAGGAGGACGGGAAGATAGACTTGAATCTAAGTTATGTGCTGGACAGAAAAATAAAAATTGGTGGTCTTTTCTCCCAGAACTTAAACTCTTTGGAAGAAAGAAAAGTGACCACCTCGGAGTACGGGGTTATCTCTGAATTCAATTTAGCCGGAATAAACTTTACCCAGGTTCTGGGAGCAAAAAATATAGATAGAAGATTGAGTGAGATAAAAAGATCGGAGGAGGGCTTTAATTATATTCAGACCATCTCCTTTTCTCCGCGGATCTTTTCCGGTTCGAAAAGCGACGTCTCTTTAAAGCAAACCACCACCCGATTGAAAAATATCCCTATTCTGGAAAGAGATTTTACTCTCTCCTTTCTTAAGTATCTCTCTTTTTCCCCGGCATTCGATGAACAGAAAGATAGCATCCAAGTAGCTTACCTGGAGGCTTGGTCGAAAAAAAAATTCTTTGCAGGTGAGATCACCTCTCCGCAAATTAACACTCAAAAAAAGAACCAGCGAGCCTTTAATTTATGTGCCTCCAAAAAGATCCCCTTCGGGGTTAAATTGGACTTCGCTTTTGATTTTTTGTCGAACCAATATAGATACTCCACCGATTCGGATACCCTTTTGCAACCCTTTTTGACCGATAATTTGGCGAGTTCGCAAAATATGTATCTCGGTGTGAAGAAGGAATTCTTACAAAAAATTCTAGTTGAGAGTTTTTATAAGTATGAGAGTTCGGATGAGGATTATACGGGTGCGGAGAAAGATCAAAAGATGGAGGGAGGAGAATGGGGAGGGGAACTCAAAGCAGAAATCACCAGACTGGATTCCTTGCATTTGAACGCATCCATCGGGGTGACCTCGTTTTATGCCCCCCCTTTTTCTGGACAGTTCAATGATCGAGACGTCTTGACCATTTTGGCTTGGGGAGAGTTACTGCATATCTTCAATCCCTATTTCAATATCAGGTTAGAAGCAGGTTTCAGAAACTTTAACCAGCTGTATCTATCCAACCGGCTCTCCTCCAATAATAATCACAACCAAACCTACCTTTTGTCTCCTACCATGACTTGGCAACCCGACGAAAAATTAAATTTTAAGCAAAACTATAGCATCCAGGCTAACTATATCTATTATGATTATGAAAAGGCAAGCGAGACCAAAAACAAACTCTTCCGACGAGCAAGTTCAACTTCTGAGATCGTCTACCGGTATAATCAAAGGGTGATTTTTTCCCTTGGTTACATTTATAAATATGAGGATTACGGACAGCTTATATGGAAAGACCAATGGGTTCAAAAGCCCAGCTGGGACCGAAGGACGAATACCATAAATTTATCCA
>JALHUP010000361.1 GCA_022866585.1 Candidatus Zixiibacteriota bacterium
ACATCTTGAGTTTTTGTGGCAACCATTGGATGATTTAAAATCCGTTAACCTGAAGCCAACTCCTCTTTGTGAGCTTCTACCCAGATGGTTGAAAGATGGTGTCAAAGCGAATTGGAACAGCACGCTTCGTGACTTAGGAGCACAAGGCTCCTGACTTACGGACTATAAGGTGGTAGACTTATGATTTACACAATAAATGGGTATTCACTTAATTCTAATGTTAATGATTATCCTGAAGGTGCCTTACTACCGTTCAGTGAGGATAGTTATGCATCATATGAAACTTTTGGCATCAAACGACTTTTCAAAAATGAGAAATTCTATTGGATTGAAAACAAAGTGTTTCTCAATAAAGAATGTTCAGAAGCTGTTTTGGCAACAGTAAATGACAGGATTTATAAAATAATG
Source organism: Candidatus Zixiibacteriota bacterium (assembly GCA_022866585.1). Lineage (GTDB taxonomy): Bacteria > Zixibacteria > MSB-5A5 > MSB-5A5 > SM1-73 > SM1-73. The sequence goes on from JALHUP010000361.1 coordinate 409, forward strand.
TTCAGGATACACGATACCACTTTTGAAAATTGTTCAAACACACGCAATCAAATTGTCGATTATGTATTTCAATATTTCAACTTCCAAGCTGAAGTAATAGAACTTGACGAATCCAAGAAACTACTATGTTGGGATTCGGCGCACGGCAATGTGATTTTGGAAGTGGAGAGGTGGGATACAGCAATAATTCTCACCTCGAATATTGTCAAAGATGCAATAAAATGTGGGTAGGTCAGGAGCCCCGCGCTCCTGACCTACATCTACGAAACTTATAAGGAAATGTTCCATGTATGAACACCGTTCCCAGCCTTTATTGCCAAAACATCTTTTCATCCGACGCGTAGCTGGGCATGTCCTGTTTGCATTGGCGGCGATTTTTGGATCACTGTTCATTGGGATCATAGGTTATCATTTCACCGAAGGTCTCCCTTGGCTCGATTCTCTTCTGAATGCCTCGATGATTCTGGGCGGTATGGGACCTGTGAATGAGCTCCATACCGATGGGGGTAAGGTGTTTGCGTCTTTCTACTCGCTCTTTTCGGGTATAGTTTTCTTAGTTACTGCAGGGCTCCTTGTAGCCCCAGTTGCTCATCGGTTTCTACATCGCTTGCACCTGGAGACAAAAAAACAATGAGCTTGAAGTCATGTGGGTCAGGAGCGCAGGGCTCCTGATCTACATAACTACTACATTACTATTCCGCCCAGGCGGGCATCGACTTCAAATAGTTTTCCGCCCGCTTTATGGCTTTTTGCTCATTCAAATTTGGCTGCCAGCCTAAAAACCACTGGGCTATTCCCTTCTTGATTTCTTCTTTTGGTTTAAGGTTTCCTTTCTCATCTGTGCAATATTTACAGTAATTTTCTGCCGGTCCTTTGAAATCCGGCACGCCCAGTGGCGCACCACAGGAATAACAGAATTTCCCCATCTTTAACCTCCTTTCAACTTGTTTATTCCACTTGTCTGCTCCCGCTGGATTGTCCAATTGGATCCGTAGGATTATCATCCAGCTAAAATAATTTCTACCTACCAGCTGTCCTGACACACAAGATTGCGCCAGTCACCAGGATGCCACTAAAGACTGAAGAGTAAGCTTCTACGCAAAATAAATTAGATATATAATGTCAGGAGTAAAGGACTCCGGACCATGCGAGTAGTTGCTGCGCCTTTCGGGGATCGTTAGAATGACCAATTGACGATGGGGAAGACCGGAAACTGCCCTCCCTGCCGGATGATATTCACCAGTCCTATCTGCAAGCCCTTTGCCTTCTTGGCATAGTTCACCAGGCCCAACTGGAATCCACTCATATAATCAGCGTAGTTCACAAATCCGTACTGGAATCCCTCGAATTTTTTGTTCGTGATATTCACGAAGCAGTCTTGCCAACCGGCGAAGTCGGAATCGGAAAGGCCTACGAGGCCGTACTGCAGCCCTTTGAACTTGCCGGTTGTAGTGTGATTAACCAACCCCACATCCAGTCCCGTGACCGACACGTTACTGCCATAAAGCAGGTTAAGACGGATTCCGGAGATAGAGTAGTTTTCCGGGAAGATCTGAATAGGCGTCACCAGGGCGAGTTGAATCGGCCGATTCTGCGCAAACACTGGTGCGGCGGTCAGAATCAAGCTGCACACAACAAATACCAAAAGCAAACAACGCGTGCTTGCCATTGTTTCCTCCTTTCCTTGAGACAAAGGTTAACTTGAACATACCTCTTTAAGATCAGAAGTTGTAGGGGCAATTCCCCACCTTCGGCGGGATGTCCCACATGAATTGCCCCTATATTTTATGAATAAACTCGACTGCTTTTTTGATTCTTTTTACCACTTCCTCTTTGCCCAGGAATTCCAAGATGTCGAATAGTCCGGGTCCGGCGGTTGTTCCGGTGGTTGCCAGGCGGACCATGTGAATCAATGGAGCAGGCTTTGTTCCCATGTCTGTGGCAAGATTGCGGAGCGTTTCTTCAATCTTTTGTTTTTCAAAACTATCCAACTTAGATAAGCGATCAACAAAAATATCCAATGTTTTTGCCGCTTCAGCCGAATTGAAATGTTTACTTACGGCAGTTGGCTCATATTGATAGTCGAATGCAAAAAAGTATTTTCCTTTTTCGGCAAATTCTTTCAAAGTCTTGCATCTTTCTTTGAGTAGAGAAACGAATCTTAAAAGCCAATCTCTTTTTTGTCTCACCATTTCTTCTGTAATCAAATTTTCCTTAATAAGGAAAGGGAAGAGCAAATCTAATAGCTTCTCATTATCGTAAGAGCGAATGTATTCGCCGTTCATCCACTCCAGTTTTTCCTTATCAAAGATCGGGTTAGCTGGATTCACTCCCTCTAAAGAGAAGAGTTCTATCATCTGATCTATGGAAAGTATTTCTCTGTCATCTTTGGGTGACCAACCTAAAAGGGTTATGTAATTCACCAAAGCCTCTCTTAGAAATCCCTCCTCCCGATACTCTCCGATAGAGACCGCCCCGTGCCTTTTAGACATTTTAGTTCTGTCCTTGGCTAAAATCAAAGGGATATGCGCAAAATGAGGGGGAGTTAAACCCAAAGCTTCATAAATCAAAACCTGTTTGAAGGTGTTGGCTATATGATCGTTTCCTCTGATCACGTGCGAGATTTTCATCTCCACATCATCCACCACACAGGCAAAGTTGTAAGTGGGAGTGCCATCGGATCGGAGAATAACCAGATCCTCTAATTCTTTATTCTCTTTCTTAAGCTCCCCATAAACTATATCAGAAAAGACAGTCTCCCCTTCGGGCACCAAAAGCCTTATCGCTTTAGGGGCTCCTTTTCGTATTTTCTCCTCTTTTTCTTCATTTGAAAGTGCCAGGCAGGTGCGGTCATATTTCCAGTCGCCTTTGGAAGCGACAGCTTGCTTCTTTTTTTCATCTAACTCTTGCTTAGTGCAAAAGCAGAAATAGGCTTTCTTAGTCTCTAAAAGCTTTTGGGCATATTTTTGATAAAGCAGGGTTCTCTGGGATTGATAGTATGGTCCCTCGTCCCAATCCAGTCCCAGCCATCTCATGCTATCCAGAATGGCGTCTATCATCTCTTGACTGGAACGGGATACGTCGGTATCCTCGATTCTCAAGATAAACTTTCCTTGGTGATGCCGGGCGAAAAGATAGTTGTAAATGGTGGTTCGGGCAGTGCCCACATGCAGGAAACCGGATGGGCTGGGAGCCATTCTTACTCGGATTTCACTCATATCTCGTTACTTATGGTTTATCGTATATCGGTTTGGGTTGCGGTTACGTATCGTTTGTCGTCTTTCGGTTTCGTTTGTCGTATTTTAGACGACTGACGACAGCCGATAACCTTTAGACGATACGTAGCCGCAACCGTAGCCTTTTTAAACGAAACCTTAAAGATGCAATCGTTATTTAATTGACAAAGACCTGTGGAGACATTCGATCTATTTATGTTTCATTCATACTTATATTTCCCCAACATCCCCTCTGAGTCAGATTCGGGTTTTTCTGCGGGTGCTGGTGCGGCGATTTTCTCCCCCTCCAGATTAAATCTGATTCCCCCGGCAAACTTAGCCAAAACATTGTAAAGCCAGACAAAGATGGCAGTGAAGATGGCTCCGATCACAGCATAAAACAGAGCTATAAAAAACGCCATCAATATTCCCACCGCACCGGTGAAAAATCCGCTTATCTGCCCAAAATCCCCGCCGAACTGGCTTAAGATTCCTCCCACAAAGGTGAGCAAGAGAGCATAAAAAAGCCCGAAGATCAAGCCGAAGATTCCATAAAGGATAAAAGTGATCTTGACCACAGACCAGACGTCAATTCTCTTAATTTCATAGGTCATGTCTATCCTCACGGTTAAAGGTTATGTTACACTCTGCACAAAACTCGAGTTTATTTTATCATTTGCATTATATAATAACTTTATCCCAAAGGCAAGGAATTTTATTGGTCATTCGGAATCTTCTTGACTTTGAACTGTTGAAGGATTAAGTTTTTTTTTAGATTCAGCACCAGAAGGTTCAATTCGCCTTCTATGTAACTTTGGCGAAGCAGCTTAACCCTTTTCGCAGGAGGGTTCGATGAAGAAGCTTAAATCTTTTTGGGTTTTGATGAGGATTCTATCGGTAGTGTTTCTTTTCTCTCAGCCAGCGTTTCCTAATGACATTAACTATGTCTCCAGCACTCTGTGGACTGGTGCTCTTGACGTGGAGGTGGCTGGAAATTATGCCTATTGCGCCTTCACTAACGGTTTGGTGATTCTGAACGTTTCTAATCCTAACAATCCTTCTTTCGTCAGCGAGCTTTACTTTCCTGGAGGAGGAGAAGGAATATCGGTTAAGGGCGATTATGTTTATCTGGCGGATGGAGATGCAGGGCTGGTGATAATTGATGTGAATAATCCTGCCAATCCAGGTTCGGTTGGCAGTTACAACACTCCAGGTTATGCCAATGATGTTTTTATTAAGGATAGCTTAGCTTATGTGGCTGATGATTGGCGTGGACTGCAGATAATCAACATTAACAACCCAGCCAATCCAAGCTCGGTTGGTAGTTACTACACTTCAGGTTCGTCTTCTTATGGGGTTTTTGTTAAAGATAGCTTAGCCTATGTGGCTGATAGTTATAATGATTTGAAGATAATTCGGGTGAGTGACCCTGTTCATCCGAGTTTGGCTGGCAGTGACAGCACTCCCGGTTATGCTTGGGGTATTTTTGTCCAGGATAGCCTAGCTTATGTGGCTGACTACACCGCTGGGTTGCAGATATTCAATGTTACTAATCCGGTCGACCCGGAATCTTTAAGCATCTATGATACCCCAGGTTGGGCTCTGGATGTTTTCGTTCGTGATACTTTAGCTTATGTGGCGGATGCTTACAAAGGTTTGCGGATAATTGATGTTAGTGACCCAACCAATCCAGAATCACTTGGCTGTTACGACACACCGGGGCGAGCCACTGGCGTTTTTGTTCAAGATACATGCGCCTATGTAGCTGACGAACACAGCGGTTTGCAGATAATCAATATGTTAAACCCAGCCAACCCATCTCTTCTTGGCACTTACGAGACACCAGATTATTCTTATGATGTTTTTGTCCGGAATGATTTCGCCTATGTAGCTAATTATGGAAAAGGTTTGCAGATAGTTGATGTGAGTGACCCATCCAACCCGACTGTCGTTGGTAAATATGACACTCCAGGTTATGCTGAAGGTGTTTTTGTTCGCGACAGCTTAGCCTATGTCGGCGATGGGGATAATGGTTTGGAGATAATCAGTATAAATGACCCCACCAATCCCTATTCTATTCGGAGCTTTCATACTCCTGGTTATGCCAGGGGCGTTTATGTCCAGGACAGCTTGGCGTATGTGGCGGCTGGATCTTCTTCAGGTCTGCAAATAATCAGCGTAAGTGACCCCAGCCATCCTTATCTCGTTGGAAGTCATGACATCCCTAACTATGCTTACGGCGTTTGTGTTCAGGACAGCTTCGCCTATGTAACTGCAGGTGACAGTGGTTTGCAGATAATTCGAGTAAGCGATCCAGCCAACCCAAGTTTTGCAGGGAGTTGCAAACCTCCCGGTTCTCCGCAAGCTGTTTTTGTTAAAGACAGCTTAGCCTATCTGGCTTGTTACTTGCAAGGTCTGCAGATAATTCGGGTCATTGATCCAACCCAGCCTGATTCATTTGGCGCCTACCAAACCCCAAATTATGCTCGGGATGTATTTGTTCAGGACACTTTGGCGTATGTGGCTGACGGTTGGGGTGGTCTGCAGGTAATTGGGGTGAGTGATCCAGCCCATCCGAGCGGGGTGGGCAGTTACGACAACCCGGGTTATTCCCAGGGTGTTTTTGCTAAAGGTGAATATGTGTATTTGGCAGATAAATACTCATTGATAATTTTAGAGACTCTTTATGGCACGGAGGTGAAAGAGATAGACGAAGAAAAAGCTCTGCCTACCAATTTTGTTTTGTTCCAGAACTATCCGAATCCATTTAATCCCAGCACCAACATAGAATTTCTGCTTCCCAAATCAGGACAGGTCAAAATTGAGATTTTCAATATTTTGGGGCAGAAGGTCAGAACCTTGATGGATCAATATCTGAAAGCCGGGCACAAGATGGTGGATTGGGATGGAAAGGATGATTCCGGCAAAGAGGTTTCCAGCGGAATCTATTTTTATCGAATAAAGACTCCGGAATTTTCGCAGACCAAGAAGATGGTGTTGTTGCGATAGGTAAACTGTCAACGGATTAAACAGATGTAACGGATAGAGTCGCGAGTAATCCGTTTGATCCGTTATATCCGTTGACAAATGCTAAGTTGACCTCTCCCCCTTAGTCCCCCTCTCCACACAAGAGGGTGTGTCACAATCATGTTTTGACTTTGTAGCCGCAATCTTTAGATTGCGTAAGCTGTTGGAATTCAACAAACGGTTTTCGCAGACTAAGGTCTGCGGCTACAAAAAACCGAATTATGACACAGTCTCACAAGTGGAGAGGGGGAGATAGGGGGTGAGGTTTTACTTTTTCTTCTTTACCTCTTTTAACGTCTTCTGATATTCTTTGTTTTTAGGATCAAGGCGCACGGCTTCTTCCAGTTCAGCAATTGCCAGATCGGTTTTGCCTTGTAGATCGTAAACCATTCCCAAGCGCCAGTGAGCCGCGGCCCAATCGGGTGCTCCCTTCTTGGGTTCAACTTGAAGATATTGTTGGAAACAGCGTGCCGCCTTATCCAGGCTGTCCTTGGCAAAAAGATAAGTCCTTCCTAATTGGTATAAAAATGTCATCTGATCAGGATGTTCCTTAAAGATTTTTTCAAAGACGGAAGCCGCATCTTGGTATTTTTTCTGCTCCTGCAAAAAAAAGCCTAACTGATAGGAGGCAAAGTAGTTTGAAGAGGTATCTAACTCTACTGCTTTTCTGAGGTAAGTTTCTTCTTTGCCAAAATCCTTCTCCGCTTGCCAGAAAAGCGCCCAAGCGTAAGCACCATAAAGAGAATCCAACCCTTGAATGATTTCCGCCTGTTTTTTGGCTTTCTTTTTATCACCGCCTGCTATTCCGGGTGCCCCGATATAATATTGCATAAGATCAAATCTTGCGTCCAGGTTGGTCGAATCCAATTCCACCGCCTTCTCAAATTCGTCTTTACCTTTCTTTGCCCTGAATAAAGCTTTTAGCTTGCTTCCTTTTTGTGCTTGTATTACATGGGCACTTCCCAACCAGTGATGATACTCTGATTGGGAATCATTGAGTTTGACCGCTTTTTCGCCATATTTGATGGAATTGTCATAATCGTCCAGGATCAAATAAACTTTACACAAAAAGAAATTCGCCTCAGGATTTTCGGGTTCCTTTTCCACCACTTTCAAAAGAACTTCTTTTGCCTCTTCGTACTTTTCCTCTTTGAAAAGCCTTTTTCCCTCCTCCAGAGTATAAACCTGTGCGGATACTGCGCAATGGAAGGATAGTGAAATCATTATCAGCAAAGGAAAGAATGATTTTTTTGAATTGGTCTGAAGTAAATGTGTTAACATTAGAGCTCCTTTCTAAATGGTGTTTTAACAAATTTACGTAAGAGATGAGCCCCAGGTTTCTTGTAAGGTCTAAAATCCCCCTTTGTCCCCCTTTAAAAAAGGGGGAATTTCAATCCTTTTTTGTCCTCCTTACAAGTAAGTGTTATTTTTTTTGCTAATTACAGCATCTGGACGAATCTTTCCATCTCCCCTTTGGTGTTGTAAAAATGGGGTGAGACTCGGATTGACCCTTCACGAAACGAAACCAGGATTTTGTTTTTGATTAGCTTCTCATATAATCTTTTGATGTTTTTTCCTGAAAAAGAGAGTATGGAAGATCGATGCAGAGGTTCAAGAGAGCTTTCTACCTGGTATGGGCTATCATTTAAATAATCTATTAACAAATTCAGCAATTCCCAATTATGCTTTTCTATATTTTTGATTCCGATCTGCGATAGCAGTTGTAACGAAGCATGCATGCTCCACAAAAGAGAGTAGGGAAAGGTTCCTATCTCAAATTTGCGGGCGGAAGTAAATGGTTTGAGATCAAATTTTAAAAGATCGGTCCAATTCAACCCCCAATCAACTCCCATCCATCCAAAGAAACATGGGTTTAGTTTCCTTTTGGCTTCAGAGGAAAGATAGAAAAAGCCGGTTCCTAATGAAGACAAAAGCCACTTTTGCCCACCACAGCTCAAAAAATCGATCTTGCATTTTTTGACATCCAAATCCACCGAACCGATTCCCTGAATGCCATCCACCACTAAGAAAACATCATTTTCTTCGCATATCTTGCCGATGGTCTCCAAATCGTTTTTGAATCCATTGAAATACTGGACAAAACTTATGGATAAAACTTTTGTCCTTTTATCAATAGCCTTCACAAAATCGTCAATATCAAAACATCTATTTCTGCTTGGAATAAACTTCGTTTCTATCCCTTTTTGTTTGAGGTTTGTCCAGGGATAGACATTGGCAGGAAATTCCACATCCGAAAGGAGAATCTTGTCCCCTCTTTTTAAATCAAGTCCCCCGGCGGCAACGTTTAGTCCATAAGAGGTGTTGGTAACAAATGCAACTTCCTCAGGATTGGCTTTGATGAAGTCAGCTATCAGCTTCCTGGTGTTGTCCAGTATTTGGAAGGCTTCCTTGTCAGCATCTGCCATATTTTTTAATCTAAGATATTTGTAGTACTCCTCGGTTGCCCTCCAGCTTTTCTCCGGCAAAGGTCCAAAGCTGGCATGATTGAGAAATACTATTTCTTTGGTGAATGGAAATTCCTTACGGTATTTTGATAGATCAATATGCCCTGCGTTCATCATTTTGTTTCCTTTAATAATTTCATCTGTTTCATCTGTTGGGAATGTTTATATCTGTGCCCGCCAGGTCCCCGACCTGGCGGGATTTTTCCTGTCGGGTCAGGGGACCCGACAAGCACAAAATTGATATTTTCTGATTTATTCATCTTGTTTCCTTTGATTATTTCATCTGTTTAATCTGTTGGGAAATTTTCTCGGAAACCCGATCTACCACCTATCACCTTTTACCTAAAACCTGTATATCGCTCCTATCACTCCGAAGACCACCAAATTTTTCAAAATCTGCCAAAATAGATGAATGATTACGAAATTTACAGGAAGTTTGATGCTTTGAGGAATTATTACCATCTGAGGCATACTTCCCACAAAGAAGACAAAAATTCCAAAAAAGATGCCAGCTTTTATTCCAGAAAGCGGGATGAATGGCAAGATTAAAGCGAAGAAGAAAGCGGGCAGGGCGATCTCCAAAAGCTCTACCAAAACAATGCTCTGAAGACTCCACCTTGATCTAAAGCTATTTTCAACCATCTCAGAATGAATTCCTTCGAAAGGCTTTAGATATTTTTCAGTCACTCCAGCCAGAAATCTCAAAATCTGAAAGGGAATGCTGGCAATTAGTATAGCTTTTATCAAACTTGACAGATTCATCAGATTGGTTTCCAGATTCTACTTCCTTAACCTTTCACCTATCACCTTACACCTTTAACCTGCCTTTTTTAGAGCCACCCTTTTTCTTTATACCATCTCACTGTCTTTTTTGTGCCTTCTTCGAAAGGATATTTCGGGGAAAAACCTAATTCTCTTTTTGCTTTGGAAACATCGCATAACCAATATTTCTGGGTTATCTCCCTAACTTTTTGCACATTGATCACAGTTGGTTTTCCCAATAGTCTGGCAACGTTTTCTGAAACAAAGGCAATTGCATACAAAAAAACTTTAGGAATCTTCAAGGTGATGGTTTTCTTATTCAGAACTTTGGCGACGATCCGGAAGGCTTCTCTCCAAGAATAGATTTGATCATCCGCAATGAAATAAATTTGACCTGTTGCCTTTGGGCTTTCTGCGGCTAAGATTATCCCATCGACAAGGTCTTCAATATAGCACAGACTCAAATAACTTTCTCCTTTTCCGAATAAGGTCTTAAATCCTTTGTTCGCAACTTTAAAAAAGGACAAGATATCTGAATCTCTGGGACCATAGACCGCAGGAGGACGAATGACAGTCACCGGCAATTTGGAGGAAAATTCCAAAACGATTTTTTCCCCTTCCAACTTGCTTTTTCCATAATCGGTGACGGGATTACAAGGCGCCGTCTCATCCAAAGGTTGGTCATCTTTGCCTGGTCCCACCGCCGCCTGACTGCTTATGTATACAAATCTTTTGATCTGTTGATTATTTTCAACATAGGCTTCAAGCAAGTTTTTAGTCCCCTCATAATTTGCCTTAAAGTATTCCTCTTCCGTCTTGGCTTTGGTTAGTCCGGCAACGTGAAAGACAAAGTCAACATCTTTTAAAACATTTTTTCCGAAGCATCACGCTTCGCGGGACAGCGACTCCTTCTCACTTATGTCAGCATAAACATATTCCACCTTGAGTCCGGAAAGCCATCTTAGGTTACTCGTTTTCCTGACCAGACATATTACCTGATAACCTTTAGAAAGAAGCCCCTCCACCAAGTGGCTTCCGACAAATCCATTTGCTCCCGTGACCAATGCTTTTGACTTCTGTTTGTTTTTGGCTGATTCTTTATCCATCAAAAACCGCTCCCTAAAATTTTTTTAAATATAATTGAATTCGACTTTCATTTCAATTCAATTTTAGGTAACCAGCGTTTTTCTAACTCTATCCATCCAGACAACAAGAATCTGAGAAGATGATGTCTTATATTTAAGCCGAATAGCAGGTGATTTAAAAATAATGCAGGGTGGCTTTGACTTAAACTCACTATCAAACCCAAGCAGAAAATAGACGGGATAAGATCAGACCGTATAAAGGGGGATTCAAAAAGCAGACTGTCTAACACAAAGCCAGCGTTTTGCGGGGTTAGTATCCCCACCTGCGCCTGGCAGAGTCCTAAGACCTATAGCGTGGGTTGGGTTCCCAACCCGACAGATAGGTTTGCGGGGCTGAGAACCCCGCCTACGCGGGGGATGGTTCTCCGGTTATCTCCTTCCACGCTTTTTCAAACTCCTTCAGGATGAATCCTTTTCTCCCATTTTTTCTCTTAACCTCGCTAAGCTACGTTCGACTATTTTTGCATCTGGTGATCCAAGTTCTTTAAGAATTGAAAAAGCAATCCAATATTTCCTCATCGCCTCTATGTAATCTTTTTGTTCTTCATTTATCCCTCCCAACTGCCCATAAGACCGGGCAATACCATCTTTATCCCCCAATTCTTCAGCTATCCTCAAGCTCTCCTCATACTTTTTGACCGCCTCCTGATAGTTGCCCTGATCATAATGAATATTCCCCAACTGATGTAAAGTCTGGGCAATGCCACTTTTATCCCCCAATTCTTCAGCAATCTTCAAGCTC
>JALHUP010000362.1 GCA_022866585.1 Candidatus Zixiibacteriota bacterium
AGATATAGAAGAGAATTTGAATAAGATAGTCGAGATTCTATCACAGTTGGACAAAAAGACCGTTTTCCCCATTCATCCTCGAACTAAAAAGTGTTTATCCGAATTTAATCTTTTAGATAAGCTGGGATCAAGAGATCATCTCGTTTTGATCGATCCGGTGAGTTACTTGGATATGTTGGTTTTGGAGAAAAACGCTAAATGTATATTAACCGATTCGGGCGGAGTGCAGAAGGAGGCTTTCTTTTTTAAGACCCCCTGCCTTACCCTAAGGCAAGAGACCGAATGGGTGGAAACTTTGAAGAGCGGTAACAACCAGCTGGTGGGACTGAGAGTTGAAAAGGTGATCAAAAAAATAAAGAAAGTGAACTACCTTTCCCGCAAAGTTCAAAAGAGAACCACACTGACTTTAAAGAGAGCGAACACTCGAATAGCCAAAATCATTGCAGATTTTGAATTCAAGCGATCATAGAATGGAAAACATCGGTAAGAAGATCATAAGAAACACTATTTATAATTCAATCGGCAGAATATGGTTAATGGCGGTGATTTTGCTTTTAACCCCTTATATTCTGCATAAACTGGAGGTGCAGGTCTTTGCCGTTTGGTCTTTGGTGTTTGTGGTGGCAAACTATCTGGGCGTGCTCGACTTCGGCATCAGGACCTCCTTTGCCAAATATATAGCTGAATACCATACCAAAAAAGATCAAGACTCGATAAATGGGGTGATCAACTGCGGCATAATATTTTATCTGGCATTTTCTCTTTTTGTCACCGCTCTGGCAGTATGGCTAAGAGGTTCCATCATTTCGCTGTTGCAGATACCTTCTTCCATGCATGAAGAATCCACGTTCGCTATTTTGGGGATGGTATTAATTTTTTCTATGAATAACATCTTTAGTATCTTTGAGGCAGTTTTGGTGGGGTTACAACGTATGGATGTTCAAAACAAAATCATGATGTTTGCCTCCCCTTTCAATATCGCAGGCACTTTCTATTTTCTGGAGAAAGGTTTTGGCATAAGGGGATTGGTGATAAACTACGGAATCGTTTCTCTTATAATTATACTCCTCAATATCTATTTTTCTTATCGCTTGCTTCCTCAAATCAGAATCGGCTTCGCATGGGTGCATAAAGAAGTTTTCAAAAAATTATTTAGCTATGGTGTAAAGATGCAGATATCCAGCTTCGCTTTCATCATGCACCAGCAAGCAGACAAGATCATCTTGAGCCATTTTTTAGGGCTTAGTTTTGTGACCTTCTATGAATTAGGACAAAAGGTGGCGAATGGTATCAGAACCTTACCGATTCTTCTGCTTACTGCTTTAGTGCCAGCGGTGTCAGAGCTGGAGGCAAGCGATAACAAAGAGAAACTAATGGAGTTATATGAAAGAGGATCGAAATACATAAGCCTGATGGTTTTTCCTTTGATTCTTCTTTCCATAACGATAGCACCAGACTTAATTAATGTATGGGTGGGAGACAAATTCCCATTAGCAGTTTTGTCTTTTCAGACTCTGGTGATTGGCTATGTGATAAATGTTTTGACCGGAATGGGAACTTCGATAGTGAGAGGAATCGGTAAGCCAGAATATGAGACCAGATATGCAGTATTGACGCTGGTTATGCAGTTGGTTTTGAGCCTTTCTCTGGTTCAGATAATCGGATATAGAGGTGTTCTGGTTAGTGTGCTCATCACGACCGTGGTGGCGGCTTTATACTTTTTGCTAACTTTTCACAAGCTCTTTAAACTAGATTTTAAGACTTTTGCTAAAACGACGTATGTAAAACCTTTGGTCGCCTCTTTGATAGCTTTTGCCATCACCTATGGCCTGCGCTATAATTTTAACGGTTTTATTTTCTTGGAAGGGAGTTGGGGATATTCAATAAGTTTGGTGCTAAAATCGTTAGTTTTTCTTGTCTTTTTCATTATCTTGATCGCTAAAGCCAGATTCTTAAATGTCTCCGATGTTCAATTATTCAAGCTGTACCTAAAACCGCAGTTTCTCAATAAGGTTTGATAATCGGTGAAATCTGATGGAAAAGGATCGTGTGCTTTCCTCAACTTCAAAGAGACACAGGTTTATGGCCACACACCTTTTCTTTCCAATTTGATCAAAGGGGAGTATCGGCCAGCTGGAGTTCTTGATGACACCCATCTACGATTCTTTACTAGACGTACCATTTTAAAGATGTTTACGGAATGCGGTTTCAAAATAGAATTAATCGTTTGTGTTGGATCAACTCGAACCATCATAGCACTGTTTAATCTTATAACTTTTAACATGTTAAGAAGGTTTTTTGCCGCGAAAGATCTTATTAAAGCTGAGAAAATATAAGCTATATTTTCAAAACGCAAAAGATAATATGAATAGTCAAGTTGAATTATCTATCATAATAGTAAACTACCAAACAAGAGAATTCTTGATTACATGTTTATCTTCGATTTACAGGACATGCCAAGGTTTGAACATAGAAATAATTGTGATCGACAATAATTCTGGAGACAATAGCGTCGGAATGATTAAGGAATCATTTCCCTCGGTTATTTCGATAGGAAATCAAATCAATGTGGGTTTTGCCACAGCATCGAATCAAGGATTGAGAATAATGAAGGGGGATTATGTCTTACTGCTGAATCCTGATACTGAGGTAATAAGTAATACATTACAGGAAATGCTGGAGTTCATGAAGAATCATGAAAGAGTCGGTATTCTCGGGTGTAGAATCATTGATAAGAATGGCAATATACAAAGATCCGCTTTTCCTCCTGCCTCAAGCTTCGGTGAAATCAATGACATTCTCACAAGGTTTAAACTGGAAAGAATGCTTCCTGCACGATTAACTTATCGTCGTTATCAAGATCTTCTAAAGAACGGTGGTCAGCCATTCAAGGTAGGTTGGGTAACTGGTGCTTGCTTAATGATCAGAAAAGAGACAATTCATGACATTGGTTTGCTAGATGAGAATCTCTTTCTCTTCTCTGAAGATGTTGACTGGTGTATTAGGGCTACCAAGAAAGGGTGGGAGGTCATGTGCCATCCTGCTGTCAGCATAATTCAT
>JALHUP010000363.1 GCA_022866585.1 Candidatus Zixiibacteriota bacterium
ACGTGAAAAGACTACTGGAGGACTTATCAACTGATTCCATTTCTGAAAAAGATGAATTTGAGGTTAGGTTATATTCAGAAAAAGTCTTTTGAATGTTGTCAGAGTTTTTTAATACAAACACATCTACAAACTGTCATTGCGAGGAGTCCCGCATTTTGTCTTCGACCCTGAAGGTCTCAGACCTGAAGGGCGGGAGGACGAAGCAATCCCTCTCCCCCGTGGGGAGAGGGGAAGGGTGAGGGGGAATTGTGTAGAATGTAACAAAACAACAAAACTTCGTGAAAAATATCATGGCAGAAATCGATTATATCGCTATAGAGGGCGCTATCGGAGCAGGGAAGACCAGCCTGGCTAATATTTTGGCGGAGAAGATGGAAGCCAGGTTGATTTTGGAGGAGACAGAGGAGAATCCTTTCCTTTCCGATTTTTACAAGGATAAAGAGAGATATGCTTTTCAAACCCAGATCTTCTTTTTGTTATCCAGATACAGGCAACAGCGGGAGCTGTTTGCCCCTGATCTTTTCCAAAAAAAGGTGGTAAGCGATTATCTTTTCGATAAGGACCGTATATTTGCCTCCGTCACCTTGAACCCCAATGAGTTTTATCTATATGAAAGGCTCGTTTCGATTTTAGAAAAGGACATCCCCAAGCCGGATCTGGTTATCTATCTCCAAGCCAATGCAGAGGTCTTATTGAGCAGGATAAAGGAGAGGGAGCGTCCCTATGAGAAAAACATCAATTTGGAATATATTCAAACTCTTAATGAAGCTTACAACTATTATTTCTTTCATTATACCAAGACGCCGTTATTGGTGGTGAACACGGATAGGATCGATTTTGTGCATAATAAAGCAGATTTAGACGATCTTTTAGAACAGTTGAAAAAGCCGCACGTGGGCACTAAATATTACGTCCCAATGGGTGAAAAATAAGACATTTGTTTCGTATTAAGGATGCGGAACGCATAGATATTCAAAGCTATGAATCATAATGAAATTGTCTGACATCTTAAAAGAAAACAAACGATTTTGGGAAAAATGCTTTGCAGGTTCAGATTTCGATTCCAAGTCGCCTCCCAGCAAAAATATTTTAGAGGTCATCAAACGACTTCAAGAGTATCATGCCCATAAGATATTGGATTTAGGTTGTGGTTTCGGTCGATGCAGTATAGCACTTGCTCAGGTTGGTTTTCAAGTGAAAGCTGTTGACATCTCCTCAGAAGCCATAAAAAGGGTTAAAAAATGGGCAAATGAAGAAGATCTTTCTATTGAGACTGAAGTGTCCTCTGCTTCCGAGCTTGTGTCCAGTAGTGAAAGTTTTGATGCAATCATTTGTAATTCGGTGTTAGATCATATGCCCTTTATTGAGGCATCTAAGACCATGCTTAATATCGAAAACATCCTGAAACCGGGTGGTATTGCTTATATCTCATTCGATGGCTTAGAGGAAGAGAATGAAAAAGAGTTTGTATTACTTGATGATGGAACAAGAAGATACATATCTGGGAAGCGTAAAGGAATGCTTTGGAGGTTTTATAGCGACAAAGAGATTAAAACCTTATGCAAGGGCGTAGAGATATTGGAGCTTACAGTAAGAAGCAATGGGGAAAGAGATGTATGGATTCGCAAAAAAGAGAACAACTTCGCCTAACAGAGGAGGCTATCCAAATTTTATCATAGGTCATTTCTTAAGAATTCAGTAATTCGATGGGCTTGTATGGTTCATGCCCGAGGATCTTAACTCATGGATATTGAAAAGGTCACAGTAAGAAGCTTTGCCAAGATGAAGGAAAAGGGGGAAAAGATTGCGGTTCTGACCGCCTATGATTTCTTCACTGCCCGAATTTTGGACCAGATAGGAATGGATTCTATCCTAGTTGGTGATTCAGTGAATATGGTCTTTTATGGCTCTCCCACCACCTTGTCCATAAATATGGATCAGATGATCTATCATACCAAAGCGGTTTCTTCTGCAGTTAAAAGGGCTTTGGTGATAGCAGACATGCCCTTTTTGTCTTATCAGACCAATACCTCGGATGCTATCTTG
>JALHUP010000364.1 GCA_022866585.1 Candidatus Zixiibacteriota bacterium
ATATCCCAGGGACCTAAGATGATCCACTTCCTCTCTATCACTGACTATGTCTACATATTCACCATACTTCACGTAAGCAACGTCTAATTGCAAACCTTGTATTTCTCTCATCTGTGATTTTTCCGCCAGATGAATTCTTGCCAACATCACCCTGTCCGCGGAAGAAGCTTGGCTAACTAATACAAACGCAAGCAAGAAAACCATCACCAGCCCCAATTTGAAACATTTCACCTCAACCTCCTCAAGTGATTTTTATTTTCCCCTTATTTCTTAGCGGAGATCTATTCACCCGTTTCATCAAAGGAAAGGCTAATCAGTTAAAAGATAAAAAAATCTATATTGGATTCATACTTCAGACAACAAATCATAACTGGTTGGCATCTTATGTGTTTAATTACCTTATAAAAAGGTTATTTCCCCAGTCTTATTGAGGTAAGCTTAACCCCAGGAAGCTCTTTAAACCCAAAATCCCGCCCTTGGTATGAACCGCACGGTTCATACTAAAAGCGGGGGTGATTTCATTTGCGAAGCATTCATACGAATCTCCTTCAGGACGAATCCTTCACAAGAAGTGAGAAGTGAAACTCTCTAACCTTCTAACTTTCTAATCTTTAATATGAATCCATCTTAGAAGACTTTTTCTCCTCTTTCTATTCGGTTTTGGCTTTGTCTTCGATTGGGGGCTTCATGGGTATACCCCCTTTTATCATAGCTTTTTTATTGTCAAAAACTGGAACCATGCCCTTGACCTGGGGCGTCACTAATTTGAGAGTATTGAATGGTTTGATCAGGGTGGTGTCCAGAAAAAAATCTTGAAATTTAGCACCTTCTTTGAGGGTGAAATATATTCTTGTCACCTCCCCATCTCCTTTCTTTAAGGGGGGCTTTTTCCCGAGAAAATCCACAAGCAACCCGATTAAAACCGTTTGCTTGACGGTATCGATACGCTGGGTTTTCATTTCGAAGTATTCCACTCGGGTTTTGTCAAATTGGATCGAATCGCATATGATAGGAGTATCTCTATTCCCATAACGAAAAGGCAAGGTCATGGCCACCAACTCCTCATCGTTGAAGACCGATACAGATGCCATTACCTGGTTTTTCTTTTCGTCCTGAAAGGTGATTATACGACAGGTATCTGGTTGCCCCAATGACTCTTTCTGGGTCAAAGGCTTTGTTTTTTCCTCCACCACCGGCGGCTTTTTTGCACAGGAGCCTAACAGCAAAGAGGAAAACAGAAACACCAGCACCAAAATCATTGTAAATGCAAAGCCCCGGCAGACGAAAAGATTGTTGTATCTCATCAGTTCCTCTGTTTTTAATGATACGGGTTTAGAATATGAAAAATTGTTATTTGGATGCGAAGCATTCATACGAATATTTTATGGATAAAAAAATCGAATCGATTTTTTGAAAGTTTGAACCTTCGTAACCCTCTTTTTGAGTTAATCTTGTCTACATCAATAGAAATACGCCATCCCTTTCGGTCTGGTAAATTCTAAATTGCCCGTAGTTGGATCCGATCTTAGACCTATGGACTCAAGAGTCTCCACTCCAACAACGGTTTTGGCTCCCTCAAAAGTGATAACGATACATGGTGCTTCTGCATCTTTAACCCTTATCCTTGCACCAAATGCTTTGGCTTTAACTTTGTTACCGTTTCCTAATTCCACCTCTGTTTCTGATATAGGACCCCAGGCACCGATTTCTTTTAGTGTGCTTTCGGGCAAAACGGTATAAGTAGCACCTCTGTCAATCAGCACTTTCTTCAACTCTGCTTCGGCTTCTTTTCCTCTTACCACAATATCAGCATGTAAATGACCCATGGTGATAACCTCCTCCTATTAAATCCACAATGGTGAAGAACATCCTTGCGGTCTGCATAGCCTTCCGTTAGTCACCGACACCTCGGCGGTGACGCTTTATGATAGCAGACAAGGTGTCCGCTACCAACACAGAGTTTTCGTGAACCATGATGCTTCAGTATTCGGCTAAATATCTAAGTCAACGGCTCTATGTATACATTCAAATCACCATTGGGCATAACTTTTAGAGACAAGATATTGATCGCTTCGGGTAGTGTAGAAAGATCCTTCACATCGAACGGCTTCCAGATATAAGGGTCTAGGGTATTCTTGATTTTATCGCCTATGTCGGAGGCATCAACTCCAGCTAAGGTGTGAGTATCCGCTGGCACATGAACATGGTAATGATACTGCACCAGATAAGCTCGCACTTTTTTTGCGGGTTTATCAAGGCTGATTTCGATCCAGAGGTCAAGGTTGATAGTGGGATCTGTAAAGATGGGCACATCGACTCCCATAGTCACATGAACCTTATACTTGCGATTGTGAACTTTGTTGCCATCGAAGTAATAATCTGTAATTTCAGAAAGATCTGGACCGGATTCTATATAAACTTCACTGCTCGCCGTTATCAAAGGTATGATGATGTTGTTGATTTCTCCTAAGACTTCTGCAGTTGTTTTGCTGGCGTCTTCCAATGTTAGCTTCGATAAAACTGAGACTTTATTATCACCATACTTCCAGAAAACTACGCCGTTTTCAAAATCACTATAGCGGTTTTTACTGCTCGCCTTGGTCGGCAGTTCGTCAGAAATGGGGTAGCCTAAATCGGGATTTTGTTCCCACCCGTGATCCGCCCAGTAGTTTCTGATTAGCCCATGGACTTCATGTGCCGAAATGGATGGTTTCCAATATATCGAACCGTTTTGGAAATGGTTAAATCGACCGATACCATCCGGACAGGGAAGTTCGTCCGTTACCGGAAAACCCAGAAATCCGGATTCACAGCCCAAACTTACCCATTTGCTGCGTATGGCACCATGCACTTCAAAAGCTTCTTTTGAAGGTGGAAACCAGAGAATTGTTCCACGCTGGAATAAGTTATACTTCCCGCCAGCCACTGGGCAATTGCGCTCATCGGTTTTCGGGTATCCGAGAACGCTTTTTTCCCATCCTAATTTCGCCCATTTAGCACGAATCAGGCCATGCACTTCGTGCGCATCAGTTTTAGAATGCCAGTAGATTGAACCGTGCTGATAATGACGGTATCGTCCTTCACCATCCGGGCAGGAGAGTTCTTCGCTGGCTGGTGAACCAAGAAACCCTGCGGGACCACCAAGCTCATTATACTTCTGATCAATTGCGCTCATGTTATACCTCTTTTAAATAATGGTTTATACGTGTTTTATCAAATTGCCAAGCAAAATGTCGCCTAACTGTTCATAACCGAAATATTTCGTTTACGCTCCCAATTTGGCATGTTTTGCAAAGCACTTCGTTTATACGCAACTCAAACAAGGTAGGTTAGGTACCAGCTCAATTCATCTTTTTTTGAATGCCAATCCTAAGTCTCAAGGGTTTCCCGCATGGCGCAGAGTTCTCCACACATGGTGCATTTTTTGTAGTCGGGTCCGATCATCCCTCTTTTTTCTCTTGCCCTTTCCGGATCCAGGCTCAAGCTTATCATCTTCTCCCAATCAAAGCTCTTTCTGGCTTTGGAGATTTGGTCATCCAGCTCTTCAGCTTTCACCACCCCTTTGGCAATATCGGCGGCGTGAGCGGCAATCTTGGAGGCAATAATTCCTTGCCTCACGTCTTCCAAATCAGGCAAGCCCAAATGTTCCGATGGGGTTACATAACACAGAAAATCCGCACCTTTGGAAGCCGCAATAGCCACACCTATGGCGGAGACGATGTGGTCATATCCTGGAGCACAATCTATCACCAGAGGACCCAAGACATAAAAAGGTGCACCTTTGCAAAGCTTTTTTTCCAAAAGCACATTGGCTTCGATCTCATGGATGGGAATATGTCCGGGACCCTCCACCATTGCCTGCACCCCTTTTTCCCTTGCCCTTTCCACCAACTCTCCCAGAACCAAAAGCTCCTCCATCTGGGTGCGATCGGTGGAATCGGCAATCGAACCCGGTCTTAAGCCGTCCCCCAAACTCAAGGTGGCATTGTATTCTTTGGTTAAATCCAAAAGCTCATCATAATAT
>JALHUP010000365.1 GCA_022866585.1 Candidatus Zixiibacteriota bacterium
CCCCGCCTTCAGAATTTTTTTATCATACGTATTCAGAAAAACAAAAGATTCAAAAATTCTTTAGGTTAAATGAAAAAAGATTTTAACCTATTCTCAAAGATATGTGTGCAAAAGAAATTTCTATTACCACAGCTATTTTTCTATCAAAAACTTTTCATTTTTAGTGATTTACTGAGTGATGAACTTAGCCGTCTCCTCCGGCAGGGAGGTGTTGATGAATACTCCTGATCCCAGCTCAAATCCAGCCGGGGTGGAAAGACGGGGTAAAATCTGAATATACCAATGATAATAGTCCTCTTGCGCATCTTTGATCGGGGCGGTGCGAATCATCAAATTATAATCCGGATCTTCCAATTTCACATATAATTTTCCCAAAATTTCTTTTAACACCCAAGCCATCGCCCTGATCTCTTTTTGGTTAATATTCCCGAAACAAGCATTGTGCTTTTTGGGAACGACCCAGGTTTCAAAAGGAGCACGGGAGGCAAACGGGTGAAAAACCACAAATTCCTTATTATCCAAAATTATCCTCTTTTTATGGAGAAGCTCCTGGTGGATCATATCACAAAAGACGCAACTCCCATGATCGTCATAATATCTCATGGCTTCTTCCAAAAGATGCCTTATGCTGGCAGGAACCAAAGGCAAAGCGATCAATTGAGAATGGGGATGATTCAGTGAGGTTCCGGCAGAGATTCCATGATTTCTGAAAATGATGATCAGCTTAAATCTCTTATCATCTTTTAAAGCCAAATACCTTTTCCAATAGATTTCGCATACCTCTTCAACCTGCTTTAAGCTTAAAGTAGCTAAGCTTTTGTTGTGTTGGGTCGATTCTATAATCACTTCATGCTTGCCCACGCCCATGGCTCTCTTAAAGAATTCTCCGGTTATTCTATTTATTTTTCTCTCCAGATCCAATGCTGGATACTTGTTAGTGACTACTCTTATTCGCCATCCGGGATGGTTCGGCTCCGTTTCTTTATCTCGCAAAGCGAAAACCTCCGGGGGGGTTTTATTCTCATTTCCCGGACAGAAAGGGCAGGTCGGATCAAAAGCGGGGAGTTTCTTCTTGTGTTCTTCTCTATGAAATTCATGCGGTCTTTTAGCCCTTTCTTCAGCCACGATGATCCACTCTTTGGTCGCTCGATTCAATCTTAGTTCGGACATGTTTTAATTCTCCGTATTTCGGTTATCGTTGGCGAAGCTCGTCCTACGGATTTCGCTTCGCTCAATATCGATGCTCGGCTTTCGAGACTCGATGCTCGCATTTTTTTATAGGAAAGTTTTTCTTCCAGCTTCGATCGTCAAGTTTCGAGCCTCGAAACCAGCTTCGATACCTTTAAACGAGCTTCTAAACCTTCTTATTAAGCACCCGCCATGGTTTCAAGCTTGTCCAGTTTTTCTTTCTCTCCGATTACGATCAAGATGTCACCTGCTTCTATCTTAGTTTCCGGGGAAGGGTTCAAAAACACATCTTTCCCAATCTTTTTTATGCCCACTACCATGATTCCAAATTCCTTCCGGATGGCACAGTCTTTCAGGGTAGACTGGATCAAAGGCGAGTCTGGCTTTATCTGTATTTCTTCAATTGTCAAATCGGTATCCTGGTCAAAGGTGACCACGCTCATAAAATCAACCAGATTTGGTCTTATTGCGGTAAGAGCCATTCTTATTCCGCCAATCTTATGAGGCGAAACCACCTTGTCTGCTCCGGCACGCAAAAGCTTTTTTTCAGCCTCATCCGACTCCACCCGGGCCGTGATGAAAAGTTTTGGATTAAGCTGGCGGGCAGAGAGAACGATGAACACGTTATCTGCCTCATTCACGAGTGCCGTTATAAGACCTTTAGCCCTCTCTATCCCCGCATCTAAAAGTGTCTGATCATTGGTAGCATCACCTTGAACAAAAAGAAAACAATCTTTCTCGGACTGTTCAGTTTTTGCTGGATCATTGTCAATGACCACGAAGGGGACTTTGCGGGCACATAATTCCTGGGCTATTCTCCTTCCCACCCGGCCAAACCCACACACGATGTAATGATCCTCCAACTCCTTCAAACCTTTCTGCATTTTTCTTCTCCCTAAAAGTTTTCTGATTTCTCCTTTCACAATCATTTGCCCGATGATGCTTATGGTATAACCAGCACCGGCTACTCCGAAGATGACCAAGATCATGGTAAAAATTTTGCCGATGGGGGAAAGAGGATATACTTCCCCGAAGCCTACGGTGGATAAAGTGACCACGGTCATATATAAGCTATCCAGGAAGGGCCATCCCTCTATCGTGGTATAGCCGATAGTCCCGAATGAGATCACCAGAACCAAAATCATCAAGACGATCTTAAGCTTTTTCTCTAAGTCCAAAATGACACCCTCCAAGTTTTTTCAATTTCAACAAAGCTCTTGCATTTCTTGATCAATTCCGCGTAGGCAAGCCTCCAGGGCCTTGCCAGCCAAGGCATGAAGCCTTGGCTACGCGAAGAAACAACTATTTGTCCCTTCATTGTGGCCCGCCTGAGGTAAGCCACATTTTTTTGGTTCGGGGTGAGGGCACCCCGAACCAACGGCGACATCCTTTCCGAATTCTTGAATCCAAACTTTTTCACCAGACCCAAGTCCCATTTTATTAAAGATCCACAGGTAGTTCTTCTACTTCCTCTTCCTTTCTTTTCTTCAAAAACCCCTTGGAAATCATCTTCGCCAACACCGGTGGAGTCAACAGAGTGGTAATAACCACCATGAAGATCACGATGGAATAAAGATCGGAGGATATGGCACCCATACCCAAGCCGATGGAAGCCACTATCATTCCCACCTCGCCCCGTGGCACCATGCCCACCCCCACCAATGCCGCTTCCTTTAATCCCAGAGTGAGCCCTCCCAATCCGCATCCGATCAACTTGCCCAAAATAGCGAATATGGTCAAAATGATTGCGGCTTGAATCAGATTGATTTTTCCAAAGACCGATAAATCCACTTGTGTTCCCATCACTACAAAAAAGAAGGGGACCAAAAAGTCGTATAAAGATTCAAATTTTAAGGAGAGCCTGAATTGGATGTTGAATTCTGCTAAAACCATTCCAGCCATGAAAGCTCCCACAATGGCGGCTAAGTGGATAAAACTAGCTACTGCCGAAAGTCCCAGACAAAACAACACCGCCAAGACAAATGGCGCATTTCTGCTTTTGAAATAATCTAACTTGGGAGCGACCAGCGGGACCACCCTCTTTCCTATTATTATGAGGAAGAGGATAAATCCGACCGCCTCCAAGGTAACCAATCCAATGGTAACATAGGAGATGGCACCCTTGCCTGCTCCGGTAACTACTGCCAAGACCAATAATCCTAAAATATCATCTATCACCGCCGCTGCTAAAATGACACGAGCGACTCTGCTATCCAGCACACCTAAATCTGCCAACACCCTTGCGGTTATTCCCACGCTGGTAGCTACCATCGCCGCCCCGATGAACATTGCCTCCACCGTGTTGTGTTCTGCGGTCAAGGTGTAGAGATAGCCAAAAAAGAAGGGTAAGATCACACCTAAGGTTGCCACCACCAGAGAGGTAACCCCGACCTTCATCATCTCATCCACTTTAGTCTGCAGACCAATGGTGAAAAGAAGAATGATTACTCCAATTTCCGCCAAAACCTTATAAACCTTAAATGTCTCAACTTGCGAGGGATCGATCAGTCCAAAAATATAGGGACCCAATAATATTCCCGCCAATATTTCTCCGATCACGGCAGGCTGTTTGATCCTCTCAAAAAGCTCTCCCATGATCTTGGCAGCCGCAAACATCAATAATAGATCAAAGAGAATCTTAGTGATATTTTCCATCTTGGTCTTGATTTCCCCCTCACCCTTCCCTCTCCCCGGTGGGGAGAGGGTTAGGCAGGGAGTTACAGTTTTGTATCAGAAATAAATGCGTTCGCATCGACTACTCTTAGCATGACTTTTTAAGATATAAAAATTTTTATCGGATGCAAACAAAAAAATGCCCCAACCTCCCATGAGG
>JALHUP010000366.1 GCA_022866585.1 Candidatus Zixiibacteriota bacterium
GACTTCAAATGTCCTTTAGTTTCCCGTCTCCATAAAAGCTTATTAGGTGTCTGGATCGACTGAGGAACATATCCTGTGTTTTCATTATTTCCCCGGAAGCTTTCCCAGCCTGGGGGGTGAAAGAGTTTGGTTTGTTTTAGTCTAAACCCAGGTGCACAAGATAGCAACAAAGACAAAAGGAGGATGAGAAAAGGAATGAAAAGTCTACGCATAGAATCTCCAGACATTTCTGTCGAACGCCTTTCTCTGATCTTGATCTCCCCCTCACCCTAACCCTTCGACTTCGCTCAGGGCAAGCCCTCTCATCCAAGAGGGTGTGTCATAATCATGTTTTGAAGTTGTAGCCGCCCATATGGGCGTAAGACATTGTAATTCAACATATCGATTCGCAGACTAAAGTCTGCGGCTACAAAAACGAAAATTCCAACACGGCCTCCAAGGGGAGAGGGAAAAACCAGGTAGAATTTAAAAAAATTCTTTGCGTTTTATTTATTCATCTGCCGTCAAAAGCTCCATCCAAAGAAGAAGTCGAAATCGGTGCCTCTCTCTATTTTCTTAAAATCGGTTCTTTTACTCACATCGAACCTCAAAACGATAACCCACCCCAGGCTCACCCGGGCGCCGATCCCCAAGCTTCCAAAAAGCCTTTCAAAATCATCATCCCAGGCATTCCCGGCATCGAAAAACAAAGCTCCCCGGATGGCTTGAAAGGAAAGCTTTCCAAAGGGAAAACCGATGGAGAGATTATTAATGAGAGGAAACCTCAACTCGTTATTTATCAAAATCAGATGCCGACCATAGAAAGCTCTTCGATCATAGCCTCTTAAGGACCAACTTCCACCCAGATATAATCTTTGAGGCTCTTTCCCGCTGGAGGAAAATCCCATGACTCTTATGGCAAAACAACTGTTCTTCTGCAAGCGGAGGTATTTTCTTAAGTCAAATAAAACAAGCTTGTTATAGAATTCCGATCTTTTTAAGTCCATGGTCAATCCCAAGGTCAAGTTGAACCTGGTGCCGTCAATGGGACCCACAAAATCCCAGATGCTGGTGTCTAAAATAAGAGAGACGTAATTGGTGGCAAGAAACGCTTTCCTTTTATTTTCGGGACTATATTCCCGATCAGATTCCCTCAAAAAGAAACTATCCTCAACTCTTTTGAATTTGGATAAGGGGTAGCTGGCAAAAGCCAAGCCCCCATACTGTCTTTCATCATAATAACCATAATATTCTTCATAATATTCATCTTTCAGGTGATAAAATCCAACCCCGTAATTAAAGCGGTGGGTTTTGTTTAAATAAGTCAGCCCAAAATTAAAGCTGGAGAGAAACTCGTCCTTTGACCGGGCGGAGTTGCCCACCAGAAAGAAATATTGATGGTTCCCTAACATGTCGGTGAAAGCGGTCTGAAATCCCCCCACGGTTCCATACATGGCATCATAGGAAATCACCGATTGGGCGATGTCAAAAGAAAACTGCTTTTTATATTTTGCCACCCCCCTTTGGTGAGCTCCTCCAATCTTTTCGGGTCGCCAGACCTCCTGAGGATTCGAGGCGATCAGGTTCGTGTCTATAGAAAAACTTACCGTATTTTTCAAAGAGTCTTCTTTTGCGAAGCGGGATTTTGTGGGAAAATCCATTTTGTGAATTTGAAAGCTGTAGCCCTCATACGCAGAGAAATAAAGAGTTTTTCCATTTGATGAGAAGGAAGGATCAAATGCGCCGGTGATCAGGTCGGTAAGCTGGATGGGATGAAAGAAATCACCATTTTTTGAAGGATCTTTTAATGAATCCAAAGGCGGCTCGACAAGCTCCCTTCGACTTTGCCCCTCGACCATGTTCGGGGCAGTGAGACTGTCGAATCGCTCAGGGACAGTGAGCGAAGTCGAACTGTCACCACCCTGAGCAAAGCCGAAGGGGAGAAAATAAAGGTTATAAGCTTTGTTTCGATCCGAGGAAAAAACCAAACCCTTCCCATCCGGAGACCAATCGCAGGATAGGTCATGATAAGGCCCGGAGGTTAAAGGCTTTATTTGGTTTTCAGAAAGGTCCAAAAGGAAAAGATTTAAAAAACCATCTTTTCCGAAAGCTCCTCTATCTGAACTGAAAGCAATATATCTACCATCCGGTGACCAGCTGGGATCTTTTTCTTGATACAGGTCACAAGTTAATCGCTCTAAAAGCTTGGTTTGGAAATCGTATGAATAAAGATCCGAATACCCCTCTTTGGTGACTCCTATAAAAGCCACCTTTTTCGCACCGGGAGACCAAGTAGGAGAAGAAAGACCGGTCAAAGAAGCGAAACTTTCTTTTTTTTGCACCTTTCTTGATTTAACATCATAAATATATAAAACGTCGTTCTCGTTGCTTTTGGAGACGAAGGCTATTTTTCCTTCCGGGGAGACCTCTATTTTGCTTTGCATAAAGTGGAGTGATTCAAATTTAGGGGATCTTTCTCCTTTGACTAAAGTGATCAATTTTTTCTTTTCCCCCTCCGGCGACATGAGACAGATGGAGGAATAACCCAGTTTGTTGGACTTGAACACCACCCACTCTTTATCCTCCAAAGATAGAGGCTCAGGTTTTATGTTTATTCCGTCAAAGGTGAGCTGAGGAAAAACCCTATCCGGAAGGTCGCTTTCTTTTATCTGCGGAAAATATTTTTTCTTCAAAGAGTATTCCCACTCGGTCCAGACCTCCACTGGACTTTTGTGAAAGGTTATCTGGAAAACCTCCCTGAAACTATTTGCCTTCCAATAGTTTTCGAAGATCATCCCTATTTTGTCATCTCCATATTCCCTTTCCACAAAATCCAAGAATGATTCCCCTATCTTATACATCAAATAACTCCCATAAACCTGGTAGATATCGCCAAATCTTATGAATTTTCCTGAAATGACCAGATCTCTCATCATCATGTCCGCCTCGCTGTCCCACTCTCCGGACCAATGTTCGGCTAACCCTTCCTCAAACCATAAAGGCAAACCCGAAAAGTTATATCTTTTGTGGGCTTTCATCACGTAAGGGAGCTTGCGCATAATGAAAGCATGGACCATCTCATGCCTGATCACTTGCCGGAAGCGAAAATAGGAGCCGTCGAAAGGTATGACCATTCTCCCTTTAAAAAGCTCGGTGAAGCCGCCCACGTTCTCCGGCAGAAGGTTAGGGATGACGTTGGTTTGTTCAAAATAGTTGGGGGAGCTGTAGATCACCAAAGGAAGCTTCTTGTCCAAGTGGTGATTGAATTTGTTCTCCAAAAACCTGTAGCTTTCTTCGGCATAATTTGCCGCAATCTCGGCAATCTCTTTTTCCTCAGAGTAAAAATAGACGTGGAAGTGATCGGTGGTCAAAACCTGCCACGAAAAATCCGTATATTGAACCTTATTCTTTCCGAAATAGTATTGCCCCCAGGCGGGAGCTGAAAACGAAAGAAAAAACAGAGTTAGTAGTAAAAGTTTCAAGCTTCTGGATAAATCGAATAGCCCCGCCTTTACGACGGGACGGAGGGATAAACCCTCCGCTACGCTTTTGTTGGGGCAGGGGTTGAACCCACAAGCGTCCCCAAGATTCACTATGTCTTGTAACAAGTTGTGCGAGTTTAATCGTCCGTTGCGTCGGGAAGTTGTTCCGAAGGATTCCATACGGATTTTCCCCACGCTATGTTCAAATTTAGTTTTCTTATTATCCAACATAATCTCATTTTTTTAATCCCCCTTATAGTCCCCCTTTAAAAAAGGGGGATTACCAGGACCCGTCCGGAACAAGATCCCGTCAAATTTAACTTCTTTCTTTAGATTTGTCAACCGACAGCTAAGCCTTTAGCCTTTCTGAATTTCCAAAAGAGAAAGTTCGCAGTAGGTAACGAAAGAAAAATATGATTGGGTTAGATGTTTATGCGTTCATACGAATTTTGTCCAGTGGTTGATTTCACAATTAGGTATTTCTTATTGGCTTTTAATCAATAGTCAGAAGTCAATACTTGAGCTGAGTTCTGCTTTTTATCATTTTTAAGGTCTGCTCGGCTGCCTCTGTTAGGGGATCCTTGGTGAGAAGAACTCTGATTCGCCTTTTTTTTTGGCTTATGAACTTTTCAATCTCTTCAGCCAGGTTGGGGGTTGTGGTTTGGGGTGAGCTGGTCGAGCCAATCTTACCGAGGATATTTAGGGCGGTAATCTTGATCTCTTCCTTTTGCCGTCTGGACAAATCTTTTACTCCTGAATTTTCTTTGGATAAAAGTTCCAATAGGAACCCCATGGCCTCTTCACCACCAATCTTGCCAATGGCGGTAAGTGCGGAAATCTTATCTTTTCGATTACGATGAAAGTGGTCGATCAGAGATTTTAAACATCGTCTGTCCCCGACTACACTCAAGGAGCCTATGGCGCTTTTTCGAACCTCCTCATCTTTGTCCTTCAAAAAGGTCAATAGCGCATCCACCGATCTCTCTTCCCCTATCTTTTCCAAAGCCTTGATGACTTCCAGCCGGACTCGTGGATCCGGATCGGAATTAAGTTTCACTAAGATCTCCACACTGGATGGATCCGGGATGCTTCCCAAAACATAAATGGCGTTACGCACTTTATACCAATGCTCATCTATCAGAAGCTGGGTTTCCTCTTCTCTTCCGAAGGCGTTTATGTTGGACAAGAGACAGCCTAAGGCGGCTATGGAGCTTTGTCCCAATTTGCTTAAGACCCTTAATGAGCTTATCCGGGTAGGTCTATGATCCACGGTAAAAATCTCCAAAAGCTTTTGCGCCACTTGGTCCTTATCCAAACATTCTAATATCTCCTCGATGACCCTGGTATTTTGTAAAGCTCGAAGGTCTTTGAGTTGGTTTATTAAAATGGTAAGAGTGGACTCATCGGAGACTTCCTTCAAAAAGTCTTTGGCAACTTCTCTTACCTCTTCAGAATACAAAACCTCTTCGCTCAATCTGACATTATATTCGCAAAGTATCTTTTTTGCCTCCTCAAATTCTTTCCTTTGTATCATTTCGGAGAAGATGATCTTGACCAGCTCGGTGGAGTCATTCAAGACATTGGCTGAAAGCATCTGATCTTTGATCTTATCATATAGCCGGCCTTTTAAATATACGAATTCAACTTCCATCTTACGCAAGATCAAACTGCTCAAAATCTCCTTTAATGCCACAACCGAAAGTCGTCTGGTTTCGCTGTTTCCCGAATCCAGATTGGAAAGGAGCTTATCCATGGCATATAACCTGATTTTGGGTTCCTCGGAGTCGATCACCCTCGCAAGCAGGAACATGAATCGCTCGAAATCCACCTCTTTTTCCCCAAGCTCATCTGTCAATGCTATCAGCTCGTCCAAAACCGCCTGACTTTTCAGCCATTTCTCCTCAAATATTAAATCAAAATACTTCTCATCCAAGATGCGATATCCAGAGAGTATCTTCTTGACCTGGGGCAAAAGCTTCTTCTTTTCCCTATCCTGCAATAGCTTGTGCACCAAGTTTGCCACTTCGTTTACCACGGAGTTCTTATCTTCGCCTTCGGATTTTTTTAGGGTAGACTCGAGTCCGGAAGCCAAAAGGCTCAATACTTCATCGTCCGTGAGATGTTTCACCTGCTTTTGAATCTCCTGGGTCAGTTGATCTAAGTTTACCTCGGTGCCAAATTTTTCTATACAGCTTTCCTGTTTCACCGGTTTATTTAAGAGAATATCTCTGACCAGATCAGGATTCTCTTTTATGATTTTGGAGATTTGAGCCTTTAGGTCCGCCCCCTCCAAAATTTCCGCTTTTACCACCACTTCATCGTCTGAGACCAGCTCATATCTTAATTCATTGAATTGGATGGAGCGGATTTCATTCTTACTGATAAATTCAATCAAGCTTCTCTTGCGTGCACTCTTTTCCAAAGGCTTGACAAAGAAGCTTAAGAACTTACTTAACTCTTCTTTGGTTAGGGTATTAAGAAAGGTCAAACTATTAATATTTTGCTCCTGAAACTCCTCTTTCAATCTTTCCGGTAGAAGATCCTCCTTCACACTATCTCCGTTTATAATGATTTTATCACCTACCTGGCTTATGGTCACGTGGTCCGTATTCTCAAACATTTCCTGCAAAGTGAAGAAAGGTTTTTCTGCGGCTTTGATGGCGGCAGGATGTTCTGGAGGATACATCGCCAATCGTTTTATGGCGGCATCTATCTCCCTTAGGACGTCGATCCCAAAGTGCCGGGTGGTGGTCTTAATCTCTTCCATTAAAGAGCTTTCCGAGTTTCACTTGGTTTCGCAGAAATAATGGAAGCGTTTTCTCTCATTTTCCCCTCCCTCGATAGTTCGACAGGTTCGATAAACTCACTGCAAGCAAGCTCACTACAAGTGGGAGTGGTTAGGGGGGTGAAGCTACCATCTCTTTCACCCTCTCCCTTACCCTCCCCCGTCAAGGGGGAGGGGATCATGGGTCACTAAATCTTTCCATTACTTGTGCGGACTTAAATAAAATATCCGTTCTCTTGCCTTGTTTCGCAAACAAGGAGAACCATATCCGTGGTTTTATTAACCCCTTTCATTTATCATCGACAAAGTAAACCAAGCTCTTGAACAAAAATAGAAAAGTGCAAAGCTTTGTCAAGTGGTTTATAGGAGGAGTTTTCCCATTTTTTTTCAATTACCCCCCGCAGACTAAAAGTCTGCGGCTACCAACCTCCCCTCCCTCTTCAAGAATCCCAAAATCCCCGTAGCAATACAGTGGCTCCGTAACGAGGGTAGGGGTGCAACCCCCACCCTAACTAAGTGGGGGCTGTCAACGGATTAAACGGATAGAACGGATGAAGCCGTTTAATCTGTCGCATCCGTTGACCGTTTTGCTTCTTCCCAGAGGGAATCTAAAAGGGGAAGCCCGGCTTTATGAAGTGAAATCTTTTTCTCTTTTAGACGCCTTTCAATATAATTGAATCTTTTGACAAATTTGTCTATGGTCCTTCTTAAGGCGAATTCGGGGTTGATCTTCAAATGGCGGCAAAGATTGACCCAGGAAAACAAAATATCCCCCAATTCTTCCTCAATATTTCTTTTTTTCCCTTTCTTGGACGCCCGTTTTAATTCTTCAATCTCCTCTTCGATTTTCGAAAATATTTCGTCTGTCTTCTTCCAATCGAAGTCGAATCTGCCTACCTTTTCCTGCACCCTATAGGCTTTCAATAATGCCGGCAAATGACGAGGGAGACCGGAAAGAACCGATTTGTTTTTAGCCCTGTTTTTGGCGAGTTTGATGTGCTCCCAGTTTTTTAGTACTTCTTTGGAGAGCAGTTTCTTTTTCTCCTTGAACACGTGAGGATGCCTTTCAATCAGTTTCTGACGCAGACTTTCTATCACCTCATAAATATCAAATTTCTTTCTCTCTTTGGCTATCTGGGCATGGAAAATTATCTGTAATAATAAATCTCCCAACTCCTCCCTAAACCTTTGGTCGTCTTTTGCCTGAATGGTGTCTAATACCTCATAAGCTTCCTCGATCAAATAGGGCAAAAGAGATTTATGGGTCTGGGCTCTATCCCAGGGACAGCCATCCTTGGATCTCAGCTTTGACATCAGTTTGATCAAATCCGTGAAATTATCTTCGGTTCTCTTTTTCATGGGATTGTCGATATTAGGTCATAGGTGATAGGTTAAAGGTTTTAGGCTGAAAGCCAAAGGCAAACAGCTAAAAGCAAATAACAATATAACCATAAATAGGACAAAGGTAAAACATTTTTTCTCTCTTAGGCTTGACAAAGTGATTTGTTTTTATTATGATTAAAAATAATATTAGGTAAAGGAGATCAAATATGAGCTTGAAGGATTTGCCCAAGCATTATAATCCTAAGTTGGTCGAAGATAAATGGTATGATTTCTGGATGAGGGGCGGATATTTTCATGCAGATGTTAAGTCCAGTAAGGAGGCTTACAGCGTAGTGATTCCTCCTCCCAACGTTACCGACATCCTTCATCTGGGGCACGCCTTGAACAATACCCTGCAGGATATTTTAGTCAGATGGAAAAGAATGCAGGGATATGAAGTAGAGTGGCTTCCCGGGGTGGATCATGCCGGAATCGCCACCCAGGTGATTTTGGAGAAGAAATTGGCAGAAGAAGGTAAATCCAGGCAGAAGATCGGAAGGGAGAGATTCGTTCAACTGGCTTGGGAATGGAAGGAGAAAAACGGGGAGGCGATCTTAAACCAGCTCAAGAAAATTGGATGTTCTTGCGATTGGGAGAGGACCAGATTTACCCTGGATGAGGGACTCTCCGAGGCGGTATTGGAAGTTTTTGTTCATCTTTATAATAAAGGCTTAATATATAGGGGAAAACGTATTATCAACTGGTGCCCCCGTTGTCAGACCTCCCTTTCCGATGACGAGACCGAAAGGGAAGAAAAAGAGGGACACCTCTGGTATATAAAATATAAACTGAAGGGATCGGATGATTTCATCAGCGTTGCCACTACCAGGCCGGAGACCATGTTGGGTGACACTGCGGTGGCGGTAAATCCCAAAGATCGTCGGTTTAAAAAGCTGGTGGGAAGATCCGCCATATTGCCCATCCTGGATCGGGAGTTGAAGATCGTGGCAGATGATTTCGTCGATCCAGAATTTGGCACCGGTATGGTGAAGGTTACCCCAGCCCATGATCCCAATGATTTTGAGATCGGGAATCGACATAATTTAGAAAAAATCAACATCCTTAATCCTGACGGGACTTTAAATGAAAACGCGGGAAAATTTGCCGGAATGGACAGATATGTGGCCAGAGAAGCATTGGTGGCTGAGCTTAAGAAAAAGAAGCTTCTGGAAAAGGTTGAGCCTTACCATCTGGCTTTAAATCTCTGCTACCGGTGTGGCTCGGAGATCGAGCCCTATCTTTCGGAGCAGTGGTTCGTGAAAATGGAGCCTTTAGCTAAACCGGCCATCGAGGCAGTTAAGAACGGCAAGGTAAAATTCTATCCGGAACATTGGGCTAAAGTCTATCTGCACTGGATGGAGAATATCCGCGACTGGTGTATATCCCGACAACTCTGGTGGGGACACCGGATTCCGGTTTGGTATTGTTTGGATTGCGGAGAGATTACAGTTTCAAAGACCACACCGACGGAATGTCACAAATGCAAAAGCAAAAACCTAAAACAGGATGAAGACGTTTTGGACACATGGTTTTCCTCATGGCTTTGGCCCTTTTCCACCTTTGGCTGGCCTAAAAAGACGGAGGAACTAAAAAAGTTTTACCCCACCCAGGCACTTTTCACCGCCTCGGAGATCATCTTCCTATGGGTGGCTCGCATGGTCATGGCGGGATTGGAGTTTTTGGGAGAGGTGCCCTTCTTTGACGTTTACATTCACGGGACGGTGAGAGATTCCGACGGAATCAAGATGAGCAAATCCTTGGGCAATGGAATCGATCCTTTGGAGATAATAAAAGACTACGGTGCAGACGCCTTGAGGACCAGTATGATACTGGTCACCCCGGAAGGACAAGATCCCTGCATCTCCTTTAATACCTTCGAGCTGGGGCGTAACTTCGCCAACAAGCTGTGGAATGCCTCAAAGTTCGTGATGGCTAATCTAAAAGACGATTATTCGCCCAGCGCCGGGATAAAAACAGGCTCAAGCGACTTGAAGTTAGAGGATATCTGGATTTTGAGCAGGTTGAACCGGACGGTGGAAGAGGTCACCAATCTCATGGGAAACTACGGGTTCAATAGTGCGGTCAAAACCTTATATGATTTTGTGTGGCACGATTTTTGTGATTGGTACGTAGAGATGGTAAAATCCCGCTTCAGCTTGCCGGAGAAAGATAAAGACAGAGCTTCCGCCCAAGAGGTGACACACCTGGTCTTAAATCATATCCTGAAACTTCTGCATCCTTTTGCCCCATTCGTCACCGAGGAGATATGGCATCATCTATATAAGATAAAAGCTTCCGAGTTTGATCATGCATTAATCCAATCGGGATGGCCTGAAGTTAAAAAAGAGCTTATCAATTTGGGCTTGGAAAACACCATGGAGAGGGTGCAGGAGGTGGTCTATTCCATAAGAAACATAAGATCGGAGATGAACGTCCCTCCTAGCAAAAAGGCAAATGTGATGGTTAAGGTGGACAATAAGGAACTATCAAATATATTGGAGGATAATAGAAGTCATATCATAAATTTGGGCAAGGTGGAGAATCTTAAGATAGGAATGAGGATAAAAAAACCCGAACATGCGGCCAGCGCGGTGATAAAAGATGCGGAGATTTTTATTCCCTTGGAGGGCTTAATCGACCTGGAACAAGAGCGGCTCCGATTGGAAAAGGAACTTTCCAAAGTAACCGCATTTTTGGATAAGACCAATAAAAAGCTTTCTAATGAGGACTTTTTAAAAAGAGCTCCCAAAAACATAATCGAAAAGGAGAAGGCAAAAAAAGAGGATTACCAGAGGATGGTGGGAAAGTTGGCCAAAAACTTAGAGGAAGTTACGGGTTGGTGATTCTTAAAGAATACGTTGCCCCGTTCACGGCTACGAAGCCCGTCCTACGGATTTCGCTTCGCTCAATATCGAAGCTCGGCAATATACCTGTTATTCTGGTCCAAGGTTGTGGATATGCGGGAATGATTATGGATAAAGTGATTAAAGGATAAAGGTTTAATTACTAAAAAGAAGCCTAAAATACGGACTTTGAAAGAAGGTGCCTAAATGGAAGCTAAAAAGTTTATAAGTAAGGTCTTACCAGACGGACATCTGTCTTTACCGGAGGAGACCGCCAAAGAGGTGGGGAAGGTTTTTGAGGTAATTCTGGTTCCCCTGCAAGAGGCTGAGATCTACTCCTATACCGAGGCTCTTGCAAAGGAGAAGAATTTCTCACAACTTACAGAAGAGGATATTGAAAGAATCATCCATGAAGTTCGAGGAATCAGATGAAGCGTATCGTCCTCAATACAAATGTTATCATTCCTCCTTTCTTCTGGAGACGCACACTGAATGGCTCTCAGTTTTGTTTAATGCTCCCAATTATAATTAATTACAATATACATTGGGGGGGATAAAACCTTAATTTAATTGTATAAAATTCAGAGTCGAAAACATTTAATTCCGTAAGGTGGTGAGCAAAATGAAAAATTCTGTTGTGTTGAAATTGACGGTTTTAGTTTTGGTCGTTGGAGCTTGGTTTTTGGGAAATCAAGCACCTACTTCTGCAGAAGTCTCAGTCACTATTTACAATCAGGATTTAGGGCTGGTGAAAGATGTGCGGGAATTGGAATTTCAGAAGGGAAAAAGCGTGGTAAAATTCACAGACGTGGCGGCTCAGATAGATCCCACCTCGGTTCATTTCAAACTGGTTAATCCCTCCGATCAAGTGAGCATACTGGAACAGAACTATCAGTATGATCTGGTCAGCTCCAGCAAAATACTGGAGAAATATATTGACAAAGAGATTGAGCTTTTTACCAAGGGAGAGGGCACGTCGGGACAGGAGAAATCTTATAAGGGAGTCTTACTTTCATATTCCAATGAGAATCTCACCTTAAAAGAGCCTGAGGGTGCCATCCGCATTGTGAGATTGAATGAGGTGAGGGATATGTATTTCCCCAGTCTTCCTGAAGGTTTGATCACCAAACCGACTTTGGTCTGGCTTCTGGATAGCCAGGTAAGTGGAAAAAGAAAAGCCGAGGTAAGCTACTTGACTTCGGGGATAAACTGGCATGCCGAATATGTGGCGGTGGTGGATCAGCTGGATCAAAATTTGGAGCTGGCAGGCTGGGTCTCTATCGACAATCGCTCCGGAGCTACCTATGAGGAGGCAAAGGTGAAGCTCATTGCCGGGGAAGTTCATCGGGTAAGAGAAGAAATACCTCTCCCTCGTTTGGGTAAGGGAGAGGTGATGGCAATGGCTGCGGGTGCACCTCAGTTTGAGGAAAAACCGTTTTTCGAATATCACCTTTATACCCTTCTGCGTCCTGCCACCATTAAGGATAACGAAATCAAGCAGGTCTCCTTGTTTCCCACCACCAATGTGAAAGTCAAAAAAATATTCACCTATGATGGAGCCAGGGAGGAGAAGAGTGTCAAAGTGGAAGTGGAATTCAAGAATTCTCAGGCTGATGGTTTAGGCATGCCTTTGCCTAAAGGCAAGATTAGAGTATATAAGGCAGACGTCGACAAATCCTTAGAATTTGTGGGTGAGGATTTGATCGATCATACCCCCAAAGATGAGAAGGTTCGAGTCTTTTTAGGAAATGCCTTCGACATAGTGGGAGAAAAAAAGAGAACTGATTTCAAGCAGATAAGCAAGGACGTCACGGAGGAATCTTTCGAGATAAAGCTGAGAAATCATAAAGAGGAAGCGGTGGAGGTGGTA
>JALHUP010000367.1 GCA_022866585.1 Candidatus Zixiibacteriota bacterium
AATAGCGGATGAGGCATCGAACCAGGCGATCTCCTCGATTAAGGTTGCGTATTCTATCTTGCTTTTTCCTAAACCACCATATTCCTTTGCCATGGGAAACGCCAAAAAACCAACCTCCGCCATCTTTTTAAACAACTCCCGGGGAAACTCTGGCGGTCTTCGGTCCATATCCACAGCGATGGGAGCTATGTATTTTTCTCCAAACTCCCGCGCCATCTCTCGAACTTTTTGCTGGCTTTCAACCATATTATAGGTCATCTCTCCTCCAGTTATTTAGTTTTAAATTTATCATTTCTTTTCCGCAATTTTTTCGCTCTTGAATCAGGTTTAAATTGCGAGATAAGCTCGTATGAGTGCATACTGTCATATCTACAAAATAAGGTTTCTATGTTTATCGGTTAGCGGTTTGGGTTTAGTTCGACAAGCTCACTACAAGTCGGCTACGTATCGTATCCCGCCTGTGGGTTTCGTCTGTCGTATTTTAGACGATGCGTATGCATTCATACGAATAGACGTGTGACGATGACTCTTTAAACGATACGTAACCGAGGCCGTAACCATCTAAAACGAAACCCAAAGATGCAACCATTATTTAGTTGACAAGGTAGCATACGCATCTCGCTACTCCAAATTGTATAATTTATGGATTTTTTGATTGAATACAACAGAAAAATGGAGTGTATCAAAGTAAATTCATTTTTTTTGAATACGGGTATCGTCCCCCCTTGATCGTTATATCCCCGCCTTTGGCGGGGCAAAAATTACTGAGACCCGTCCGGATTGTTTTTCTTTTGTTGATTATGAAAAATGTTGTGTTTTTTTATAAAACTTGTTAAATTTAATGACGAGTGAAGTAGTGTAGGATAAATTGATTTTTTTGCTGACCGTTGGTGTTTTTGTCTTCGACAGGCTTAGCAGTTCTAAGACCTCATAATTAGAGATGGAAAAAACATTTTTGGAAAGAATTAAAAAAGGAGTGATCCTCTGTGACGGAGCCATGGGGACTTTGCTTTATGCCCGAGGAGTTCCCTATGAACGCTGTTTCGATGAGCAGAATCTTTCCAATCCCCAACTGGTCCAACAAATTCATTTGGATTACATCAAAGCCGGAGCGGAGATAATCGAGACCAACACTTTTGGAGCTAACAGAATTCGCTTGAAGGCGCACGGTCTGGAGGACAAAGTAAAGGAGATCAATTCTCGAGGGGCAAAGATTGCTCGGGAGGCGCGGGATATAAGCGGGGAGGAGGTCTTCGTGGCGGGATCGGTGGGACCATTGGGAAATCCTTTAGCCACCTTTGGCCGGATACCTCCCCAAGAGGCAGAGAAGTTATTCGAAGAGCAGGCTTCAGCTCTGTTGGGGGGAGGGGTAGATCTCTTTATAATTGAGACTTTCTTCGATCTGGAAGAGGCTATTTTGGCCGTCTCAGCCATAAAAAAAATCTGCCAGCTTCCCATTGTTGCCCAAATGAGTTTTGGTGAAGACGGAAAAACCTTTATGGGAAACTCCCCGCAGAAAGTGGCTTTGGAGCTGGAGAAGTTGGGCGTGGATGTGATTGGAGCCAATTGCAGTGTGGGACCTCAGAAGATGTTGGATGTGATCTATGGATTTAAGGAGGTTACCCAAGCTTTTCTCTCGGTCCAACCTAATGCGGGAATGCCTCGCATCGTGGACGGTAAATACATCTATTTCACTTCCAAAGAGTATTTTGCCGAGTATGCCAAAAAGTTTGTGGAGGCCGGGGTCAAAATAATCGGCGGCTGCTGCGGGACTACTCCCGATCATATTCAAGCTATGGCCCAGGCAATAGAAGAGATGAGGTCCCAAGAAGTAAAAGAGACGAAGCTCTTCTTTCCGGTCAAGGAGAAAATTGAGGAAAAGGAAAAACTCGAAAAACCAAAAGCTGTCTCCCCCTTTGCTTCTAAATTGGGAAAAAAATTTATGGTTTCAGTCGAGCTGGACCCGCCCCGGGGAATCAATGCGAATAAAATATTAAAAAGCGCTCAAAAGCTTTTTGAAAGCGGGGTGGATGGGGTGAATATTGCCGACAGTCCCATGGCGAGGGTGAGGATGAGTTGTCTTTCCGTGGCTTATCTTATCAAAACCCAAATAGGGATGGAGACGGTGCTTCATTTCACCTGCCGGGATCGAAACTTAATGGGATTGCAGGCTGATCTGTTGGGTGCTCATGCTCTGGGGATTCAAAATATTTTGGCTGTGACCGGCGATCCTCCCAGCTTGGGAGACTACCCCCAGGCTACTGCAGTTTATGATGTGGACTCCATTGGCTTGGTGAAGATAATCCAGCGTCTAAATCAAGGAATGGATTGGGCGGGCAACTCCATTGGGGGACCTACCTCTTTCTGTGTGGGAGTGGCAGTCAATCCAGCCGCTTTTGATTTTGAAAAGGAGTTCAATAGATTTGAAAGAAAAGTTGAAGCCGGGGCTAAATTTGCATTTACCCAACCGCAATATGAACTGAAGACCTTAGAGAAATTTTTGAACAGAACCCGCCATCTTAAAATTCCCATCTTTTTAGGAATACTTCCATTGCATAGCTTCAGGCATGCCGAATTTTTGCATAATGAAGTGCCGGGCATCCAAATTCCCCTGGAGCAAAGGGAGAGAATGAGAAAGGCGCAAGACAATGGACAAGAGGAAGGGACCCAGATGGCGAAGGAACTTCTGCTTCAAGCCAAAGACATGGTTGCAGGCGTTTACCTCATGCCCTCCTTTGGAAAATATGATTTAGTTTTGGATGTTTTGGAGGGTATTCTCCAAAAAAGATCTTAGTTTCTCTATAAGCTATCTGATTCCTCAGGACTAACAGAGGTCTTTTAATAATCGCTTTATGCTTATCCAGATTCTTTCCCAGACCGTCTCCCTCTTAGGTGCGGTTCACTTTTTTTTCTCAAAAAGTCTGCGAATTGTATTTAGTATATATAATAGAGGAAAAGTTGGGTTGACTTGTTGGGATTAAGTTATTATATTTAGGTCTCAAGATGCAATAGCACAAAACTAAATATCTGAAGGAAAAGACAGGTTCGACAAGCTCACTACAAGGAGAAATATGAACGCATTAATCACAGGAATTACAGGTCAGGATGGATCTTATTTGGCTGAGCTTCTATTGGAGAAAGGCTATAAGGTCTTTGGAATGGTGAGGAGGTCCTCCACTGAGAAGTTCGATCGGATAAATCACATTCGGGACAAAATTCACTTAAGGCAGGCAGATTTATTAGATCAGCTTTCTATGGTCAGATTGATTGACGATTGCCAGCCGGGTGAGATATATAACTTGGCGGCTCAATCCTTTGTCCCCACTTCATGGGAACAGCCTATGTTGACCGGTGAGTTCAATGCCTTGGGGGTAACCAAGATGCTGGAGGCGATCAGATTGGTAAACAAAAAGATCAAATTCTACCAAGCTTCCTCCTCGGAGATGTTCGGCAAGGTCAAAGAGGTGCCTCAAAATGAGAAGACCCCCTTTTATCCCCGAAGTCCTTATGGCGTGGCAAAGGTCTATGCCCACTGGATCACGGTCAATTATCGTGAAAGCTATGGGATATTTGCGGTGAGTGGGATTTTGTTCAACCATGAATCTCCCAGAAGAGGGTTGGAGTTTGTCTCCCGCAAGATCACCGATGGAGTTGCCAGGATCAAATTGGGTTTAGCCAAAAAGCTCTATTTAGGCAATTTGGAGGCAAAACGGGATTGGGGATTTGCGGGCGATTATGT
>JALHUP010000368.1 GCA_022866585.1 Candidatus Zixiibacteriota bacterium
GCCGAGTTGGCAAAGAAAATCATTTTAATAGACCAAGGTCGGGTGGTCTCATTTTCCAGTAAAGAGGATTTCTTTAAAGATCCTGATGCGGTGAAATCTATTGGTCTTGATCTTCCGGAGGTGACTGAGTTTTTGTGGAAACTAAAACAAAAGGGGCTTGAAGTCAGAACTGATGTCTTCACCAAAGAGGAAACTTTAGCTTTATTTGATGATCTGGAGTATCAAGCTTCAGCTTGACCTTAAGAAAGGAGTGCGAAAGCTTGTTGGAGCGAAGTCCCGATAAATCGGGATAAACTCCAATCCCGCTTCGCGGGGCTTGAGTGATTTTTGATGCTTTGGGCGTCCTTGGCTTTATAAAATTTTTTTTAAAAAATACTTGACAAAAAGAAATTGACTATTAGATTGGAGGGGAACAAAACCTTTTAAACTAGTTCGGCGAAACTAGAAAAGGTGAGATGAAAATAACAAGATTTGAAATATTGA
Organism: Candidatus Zixiibacteriota bacterium; assembly: GCA_022866585.1. Taxonomy (GTDB): domain Bacteria; phylum Zixibacteria; class MSB-5A5; order MSB-5A5; family SM1-73; genus SM1-73. The sequence continues at coordinate 484 of JALHUP010000368.1, forward strand.
CCCTCCCTCTTATTAAAAGCAGAGGGAGGGTATTTTTTTATGCCCGGAGTAGCGGGACTCGTCTCGCGTCTCCAATGCATCAATAGCGACCACAAGGAGGAAACAATTGCCCAAGAAAATAAAAACTGTCCTGGTAATGGATGCCAAGACCATTGAGAGAGCTTTAATCCGCATAGCCCATGAGATAGTGGAGAAAAACAAAGGTGCGGAGAACATGGCGGTCATCGGAATCAAAAACAGGGGAGAGTATCTGGCACAAAGAGTTGCCAGCCTGATTGAAAAGATCGAGGGGGTCCAAATCCCGGTAGGTTTGATGGACATAACTTTGTATCGGGATGATATCCAGACCAAGTTAGAACAGCCTCTGGTTCAAAAAACCGAGATCCCTTTTGATGTAAGGGATAGAGTGATCATCTTAGTAGATGATGTCTTGTTCACCGGCAGAACCATAAGAGCGGCTTTGGATCAAATCATAGATTTCGGGCGCCCAAGATGCATTCAGCTTGCGGTTCTGGTGGACAGAGGACATCGAGAGCTTCCTATCAGGGCAGATTATGTCGGCAAAAATATCCCCACTGCTAAAAGCGAGCGGGTGAAGGTGAAAATAAAAGAAGTAGACGGAGAGGATAGTGTGTCCATTGTAAAGCATTAGAGAGTAGAGAGTATAGAGTAAAGAGGTAAAAGCGAAAAGCAAAAAAACTGTGAACCACGAACTACGAACCACGAACTACGAACTGATACCGGCGGAGGTTGGATGAAATTAAGAAGCAAACATTTACTTGGATTAGAAGGAATGACGAAGGAAGAAATAACTCTCATCTTAGATACCGCAGAGCCATTCAAGGAAATTTTAGAAAGACCCATAAGGATCGTTCCCACCCTAAGAGGAGTCACTGTGGTGAATCTTTTCTACGAGCCTTCCACTCGCACTCGCATCTCCTTTGAATTAGCGGAAAAAAGGCTTTCGGCTGAAGTGATAAGCTTCTCCGCCACTACTTCTAGCGTGAAAAAAGGTGAAACGTTGAAGGACACGGTGCGAAACATCGAGGCTATGAAGATCGACATGGTGGTGGTCAGGCACCAATGTTCTGGAGTCCCTTATTTTCTTACCCAATGTTTGGACTCCTCCATAATCAATGCCGGGGATGGTGCCCATGAACATCCCACCCAGGCTCTTTTAGACCTTTTCACCATCAGAGAAAAATATAAAAAGATCAGAGGATTAAAGGTGGTGATCGTGGGTGACATAAAATACAGCCGGGTGGCAAGGTCGGATATTTGGGGATTTACCACCATGGGAGCGAAGGTAGCGGTATGTGGACCCACCACTCTTTTGCCTTATGAGATCGAGAAAATGGGAATCGAGGTTCATCATGATGTGGATGAAGCTTTAGAAGGTGCGGATGTGGTCAACGTTTTGAGAATACAATTGGAAAGACAAAAAGGCGGGTTTCTTCCCTCATTAAGAGAGTATACTAACAAGTTTGGAATCAATGTAGATAGACTTAAAAGGTTAAATGAGAATTTTACCATCATGCATCCGGGACCAATAAATCGAGGAGTGGAGATTACCCCAGAGGTGGCAGATGGTCCATATTCGGTGATTTTGAATCAGGTGACCAATGGAGTGGCAATAAGAATGGCAGTGCTTTACCTTCTAAGCGGAGGGGAGGGAAAAGTCGAGTAAGTGTCGATTCACCTCACCCCCTATCTCCCCCTCTCCACATTGAGGGTGTGTCAGAATTTCGGTTTTTGTAGCCGCAGACTTTAGTCTGCGAAATCGAGATGTTGAATTCCAATGTCTTACGCAATCTGAAGATTGCGGCTATAACTTCAAAACATGATTATGACACAGTCTCTTGGGGGAGAGGGAAGGGTGAGGGGGATTAACAAGTATGGAGGGACAGGGCTTGTCCTGTCCTAACTTAAGGAGAAAAAAAGTTGAGTAACCCGAAAAAGAAAAAAGAAATTTTGAATCAGCCATTAGAGTTTGAGTTAGCGATTCTGGGTGGGAGGGTGATTGATCCCGAAAGTCGATTTGACCGGATCGCTGATATCTTTGTCCATGATGGTTTGATTAAAGAAATATCATCAAGAAAAACAACCACCAGGATTGGGGCAAAAGAAGTAATAGACGCCAAAGGCAAGATCGTGGTGCCCGGTTTAATTGACATGCACGCCCATTTAAGGGAGCCGGGAAGAGAGGATGAGGAGACCATCTACACTGGGTCATGTTCTGCAGTGGCAGGTGGATTTACTTCTGTATGTTGCATGCCCAACACCGAACCGCCCATAGATAATCAAGAGGCAGTAAAATTTGTTTATGTCAAAGCCAAAGAGGCAAAATGTAAAATCGTTTGTGTGGGGGCGGTGACCAAAGGAGAGAAGGGAGAGGAGCTGACCGAGATTTTAGATTTGGTTCAAGCGGGAGTGGTGGCGATCTCGGATGATGGAAAACCGGTCTCCAGTTCACAGGTGATGCGAAATGCCTTAGAATATTGCAAAATGTTTAACCTTCCCATCATCTCTCACTGTGAGGATTTAAATCTTTCTTCTGGTGGGGTTATGCATGAAGGATTCGTCTCCACATCTTTAGGAATGAATGGAATTCCATCCATAGCCGAAGAGGTGATGGTGGCTCGTGACCTAAAATTGGCGGAGTTCACCGGGGGAAGAGTTCACATCGCTCATGTCTCCACCCAAGGTTCGGTTGATTTGATCAGGGAAGCAAAGAAAAGAGGGATAAAAGTCACCTGCGAAACCACTCCTCATCATTTTACCTTGACCGATGAGTCCGTAAAAACTTTTGATACCAATGCCAAAGTAAATCCACCTTTGAGAACCAGAAAAGACGTGGAGGCAATAAAGAAAGGTTTGAAGGATGGAACCATCGACTCTATCGCCACCGATCATGCCCCGCATTCTGTGGAGGAAAAGGAGGTGGAGTTCGATTTTGCTCCTTTTGGTATGGTCGGTTTGGAGACAGCTTTTGGATTGGTTGTCACCGAGCTGGTCAACAAAAAGATTTTAACCTGGCCGCAAGCTATTGCCAAATTGACCATCAATCCAAGTAGAATTTTAAATTTAAAAGGGGGTAGAATAAAAAGAGATTTTCCTGCCGATCTGACCATCATAGATCCCAAAGCCTCGTGGATTGTGAATCCAAGTCAATTCAAATCCAAATCCAAAAACTCCCCCTTCGGCGGAAAGAAACTCCGGGGAAGGGTTTGTTACACCATAGTTGATGGAAAGATAGTATTTCCGTAGGTCGGTCAGTTGACTTCCTATGGATCCAAATGGACAAATGAGGTTGCGAAGCTACCCGACACTTATGCAAGACGAATCTGTTCAATCCGTTTAATCCGTTGACAAGTACATCCGCTTAATCCGTTGACCAATCCGCACGCATCCACTTTTTTTATTGACTTCTGTGAATTGAAAAGTTATTATATGAATAACTTTTAAAAAATCAGAGGTTAGAAAACAATTAGTTCCTAACTTCATAACCTTCAAGAGAAGGAGGATTTCATGCGTTCAGGTAATGGTTTGGTTTCCAGTTTGTGCCTGGGCGGGCTGTGTTCTTTTTTGCTGGTTTGTTTCATTGGCGCCGGCTGTCTGTTTGCCAATGACATCAACTATGTTTCCAGCACCCTCTGGACAAGGGCAAAGGATGTTCAGGTGGTTGGGGATTACGCTTATTGTGCCTTTGCCAATGGTTTGGTGATCCTTGATGTCTCAAACCTGACTAATCCCTCTTTTGTGAGCAGACTTTATTTTCAAGGAGGAGGAGAAAGGATTTATGTTAAGGATAACTATGTTTATCTGGCTGATGAAGATTTAGGATTGGTGATAATCAACGTGAGCGATCCAGCTAATCCAGATTCTGTCGGCAGTTACAATACCCCGGGTTATGCTTATGATGTTTTTGTGAAGGACACTTTAGCCTATGTGGCTGATGCACAAAGCGGTTTGCAGATAATTCGGGTGAGTGATCCAGCCCATCCGGGTTTAGCTGGCAGTTACAATACCCCGGATTATGCTAATGGTGTTTTTGTTGTTGACAGCTTAGCCTATGTAGCTGACGCATATAGTGGTTTGCAGATAATCAATGTTAGCCACCCAACCAATCCCGAGTCGATTGGCACATACAACACCCCGGGTCGTGCTTGGGGTGTTTTTGTTCAGGACACCTTAGCCTATGTGGCTGATTATACCAGTGGTTTGCAGATAATCAATGTTAGCCACCCAGACAATCCGGAGTCGATTGGCACTTACAACACTCCGAGTTATGCTTATGATGTCTTTGTTCAGGAGAGCTTAGCCTATGTGGCTGATTATAGCAGTGGCTTACAGATAATTAATGTTACTGATCCAGCGAATCCCGGTTTTGTTGGCACTTACAACACCCCGGGTTATGCTTATGGTGTTTTTGTCCAAGATAGTTTAGCCTGGGTGGCTGATGACCATGGAGGTTTGCAAATAATCAATGTTACTAATCCTACTAATCCACATTCAGAGGGGAGTTACGATACCCCGGATAATTCTCTGAATGTCGTTGTTGTCGGCAGTTTAGCCTATGTGGCTGATTATCGTGATGGCTTGAAAATAATCGACGTTTCCGATCCAGTCCATCCAGATACAGTTGGCAGTTACAACACCCCAAGTTATGCTTATAGCGTTTTCGTTGTGGACAGCTTAGCTTATGTGGCTGATTATGACCAGGGTTTGCTAATAATCCGGGTGAGCAATCCAGCACATCCAAGTTTAGCTGGAAGTTACAACACTCCGGGCATTGCTTATGATGTTTTTGTTCAGGACAGCTTAGCCTATGTGGCGGATGGAGACTACGGTTTGCAAATATTTCGGGTGAGCAATCCAACTGATCCGGAGTCAATTGGTACTTACAACACCACTGGTACTGCTTGGAGTGTTATTGTTCAGGACAGCTTAGCCTATGTGGCGGATAGAGACAGTGGTCTGCAGATAATTAGGGTGAGTGATCCAGCCAATCCAACCCTGGTCGGCAGTTATGATACACCGAATTATGCTTTTGATGTTTTTGTTCAGGACAGCATAGCCTATGTGGCTGATTATTATAGTTTGCAGATAATCGATGTTTCCGACCCAGCCAATCCGGAGTGGATTGGCGCTTATAACCCCCCATCTAGTGCTTATGGTATTTTTGTTGTTGACAGTTTAGCCTATCTGACGGATGGTGCAAATGGTCTGCTGATAATTCGGGTGAGTGATCCAGCCACTCCGAGCTTAGCCAAAAGTTACAACACGCCAGGGTTCGCTTACGGTATCTTTGTTAAAGGGAAATATGTGTATGTGGCAGATTATTACTCCTTGATAATCTTAGAGACCCCCTATGGAACAGATGTAAAAGAGATAGATGAAGGCGAAGCGCCGCCTTCTGATTTTGTCTTATTCCAAAATTATCCTAACCCCTTCAATCCCACCACCAATATAGAATTTCTGCTTCCCCAATCAGGACAGGTCAAAATTGAGATTTACAATACTTTAGGACAAAAGGTCAGAACCTTGGTAGATCAGCAACTGAAAGCCGGGCATAAGATGGTGGATTGGGATGGAAAGGATGATTCAGGCAAAGAAGTCTCAAGTGGGATCTATTTCTATCGAATAAAGACTCTCGAATTTTCGCAGACCAAGAAGATGGTGTTGTTGCGATAAATAAACTGTCAACGGATTGAGCGGATGAAACGGATTGGCGGTGAATCTTAAAATCTACCCAATGTATTATTTATTGAGTAACAATTGGGTCTCAACTTCATAACCTTCAAGTAAAGACATATTATAGTTTAGCTATCGCTTACCTGAAAACCAACCAGCCTTACAAAGCAATAAAAGTGGTGAAAGACGACCTAAAAACAAACCCTGATGCAGAAGAACTCAAAAAACTTCCATAAGATTTGTCCGGAAGTCCTAATTGATTTATAAAAACTGGTCTAAGTTAGAGGTATTGTCATTTCTTATTTCCCGAGCTCTCCTCCTCTTTAGCTTTGAAAATAAGAGCCACCTGAAGGGATAGCTCATCCAGATCATAAGGCTTCTTCAGAAGATGTCTCACTCCGTATTTGAATAGCTGGTCCACCATTCCCTCTTCAATATGAGTATACAAGATCAAAGTGGGAATCGACCTAAGTTCCGGGATAGAGCTTATTCTTTCCAATAAGCTGGGATCACGGCTCAATGCCGTGGGAAAATCCAGTATGAGCAGATCTGGTTTTTCTCGACGGACCAAGTCAAATGTTCCCGGTCCCTCCAACGCCATTACCACCTGGTAGCTCTCTGCCTCTAAGTGCTGACTGGCCCTCTTTGCCAAACTTACGTCACTTTCTACCAGAAGTATCTTTTTGGGATTCATGTCCGCCCCCTTTTGTTTGAATGTTGTATAAGAATAATAAAGTATGAATAGGGACGTGGAATGGCTTAAATGAATATTCTGCAATTAACCAGATACACTGGGGACGAGTTTGTGGAACTTGGTGTTTTAGTTGTCGGCAGAAAATAAGAGAGCTTTACAACGAAGGGAATTGAAATCATTTTTGTAGAGAAGAGTGGATTTTGTCATTGATAGAGACGTTTCGTTAAGATGCTTCGCTTTGCTCAGCATGACGAATACATTTTACTTCTATTCCCATTCGATGGTGGCGGGGGGTTTGGAGGAGACGTCAAAGACCACTCGGTTGACACCTTTGACCTCATTTATTATGCGGTTAGATATCCTTTCCAAAGTTTCATAGGGGAGCTTTGCCCAATCTGCCGTCATACCATCCACCGAGGTGACTGCTCTTAAGGCGATGACATTCTCGTAAGTTCTTTCGTCCCCCATCACCCCCACACTCAGGACCGGCAAAAGAACACAGAAGGCTTGCCAGATTTTATCATAAAGATTGGATTCTTTTAGCTCCCGAATGAAAATCGCATCAGCTTCTCTTAATATAAACAATCGATCGGAAGTTACCTCCCCCAATATCCTGACTGCCAATCCTGGTCCAGGAAAGGGATGCCGACCGATTATCTTTTCTGGTAATTTGAGTCTTCTTCCGATTTCCCGCACCTCATCTTTAAAAAGTTCCCTTAGGGGTTCGATCAGTTTTAAATTCATCTCTTCCGGCAAACCTCCCACATTATGGTGAGATTTTATGGTGGCGGATGGACCTTTGAAGGAAGTGCTTTCTATCACATCCGGATACAAAGTCCCCTGAGCTAAAAATTCGACGTCCTTGATTTTTTTTGCCTCTTCTTCAAACACATCTATGAACGCTTTGCCGATGATCTTCCTTTTCTCCTCAGGATCGGTTACCCCTTTCAACTCATCTAAGAATCTTTTGGAAGCATCCACACAAATTAGATTCAAATCAAAATCGGAAAAAGCGGAGATCACTTCTTGGGCTTCATTTTTTCTTAATAAACCATTGTCCACAAATATGCAATTAAGTTGTTTCCCTATTGCCTTATGCACCAACATGGCACAAACCGAAGAATCGACCCCTCCGGAAAGTCCCAGGATCACTTTTCCGTTTTTGACTTTGTCTTTTATCAGGGAGACCGAAGATTCTATAAACGATTCCGCAGTCCAAGTCCCTTCACACTTGCAGATATGGAAAATAAAATTATGGATGATCTTTTTCCCTTCTTGGGTGTGCACTACCTCCGGATGAAACTGAAGTCCAAAGATTTTTTTCTCTTTATCTCTTATGGCGGCAAAAGGTATATTTTCGGTATGAGCCAAAACCTCAAAACCTTTGGGCAATCCGGAAAGATGGTCTCCGTGGCTCATCCAGACTGGGGTTTGATCTTTTACTTCTGAAAATAAGTCTTCTCGGTTGTTGATTTTAATGATGGCTTTGCCATACTCTCTTTTTTTCGATCTTTCCAATTCTCCACCAAACAATTTGCCTATAAGCTGAAGACCATAGCAAATGCCCAAAACCGGAACGCCGAGTTTAAATACTTTTGGTTCACAAAACGGGGCATTCGGGTCAAATACGCTGGACGGACCACCAGACAAAATTATTCCCTTTAGATTTTTGTACCTATATGTCTCCACCTTCTGGTTAAAAGGAATTATTTCGCAGAAGACTTTATTTTCCCTTATCCGTCTGGCAATCAACTGAGTATATTGCGACCCGAAATCTAAGATAATTATGGTTTCCTCTTGTCTCTTTCTTTTCTTATCAGGAGAGTTTACGGATTTCATTTTTAGTCCTAAATAAAAATTCAAAAAGAAAAATTAAAAACTGCAATTACAATTTCAAAATTATTTTAAACAAAAGCATTGAAAATATTCACACTTTGGTTGCTTTTGAATTTTAAATCTTGAATAGAAGTTTTGTGTTCTTCCATAAATCACGCGTAGGCAAGCCTTTATGGCTTGCCTGCCAAGCCCTGAAGGCTTGGCTACGCGAAACAAGTTTCGCTACTCCAAGTAATCAGGAGTAGCAGAGCTTGCTCTGCGTTCCAGAACAAATACCACAGAAGTTATCAGAATGTCTTCAAACGCTTAACATATCGCTACTCCTGACTATTCAGAAGGCCTCAATATGGTATCTTTGAGCCAATTTTTATCATCTTTCTCTGGATAATCTATGTTATAATGCAGTCCCCGGCTTTCCTTCCTTTGAAGGGCACACTCGATAATGAGACCAGCCACCATAGCGATGTTTCTGAGCTCGACCACATCATAGGTGACCGGGTTGACCTTGTAAAACTGGTTGATCTCGTCCAAAAGAATCTGGATCCTTTTTTTGGCTTGTTCCAATCGACGATTAGATCGCACTATCCCCACATAGTCCCACATGAACCTTTGGATCCAATCTCTGTCGTGGGAGATGATCACCCACTCTTTTTGATCGAATACCCCCTTCAAGCTCCACTGGGGAATGACAGGAAGCGAAAAATCCTTTATGGACTTAAATTTTTCCTTCGAGCTTCTGGCGGAAAAACCTGCAAAGACCACCGCCTCCAAAAGCGAGTTGGAAGCTAACCTATTAGCTCCATGCATTCCGGTGCAAGCTACCTCTCCTGCGGCATAAAGGTTTTCTATGGCAGTTTTGCCTTCCATATCCGTAATCACGCCCCCGCAAATATAATGAGCCGCAGGGACCACGGGGATCCACTCTTTGGTTATATCTATTCCCAAAGAGAAGCATTTGCCATAAATGTGGGGAAACCTGAGCTTAATAAATTTCTGATCCAGATGAGTTATATCTAAATAAACGCAGACGTCTCCGCTTTTTTTAAGCTCATGGTCGATAGCTCTGGCTACCACATCCCTGGGGGCAAGCTCCTTTCGGGGATGATATTTTTCCATAAAGGTTTCACCTGACTTTAGCCTTAAGATTCCACCTTCCCCTCTCACCGCCTCAGAGATCAGAAAGGAATTACCTTTTAGATGATAAAGGGCAGTAGGGTGAAACTGGATGAACTCCAGATTAGCCACACAAACCCCAGCCCGATAAGCCATAGCCAAACCATCGCCGGTGGCAATGGAGGGATTGGTAGTGTGAAGATACACCCTCCCTGCTCCGCCGGTGGCTAAAAGGGTGATCTTAGCCAAACAGGGAATCACCTGATTCTGTTCTATATCCAGAACATATGCCCCCCAACATCTGATCTTTTCATCTGGTTTTCGTTTATAGTCTCTTAGATGATGCTGGGTAATTAGATCTATGGCGATATGGTTTTCCAGAATTCGGATGTTTTTTTTGCTCTTCACCGCCTTCACCAGACAGTTCTCTATCTCACTGCCGGTGAAATCAGCCACATGCACCACCCTGTTCTTTGAATGTCCACCTTCTAATCCCAGATCGAACTGTTTGTCTTCATCTCTTTTCTTGGTAAAATTTACCCCTATTCCCACCAGTTCCTCCACACATCCGGGACCTGCCTGCACTACTCTTCTCACCACCCCCGGATTGCACAATCCATCTCCCGCTTTCTGAGTATCCTGAATATGAAGCTCGAAAGAATCTTCTTTAGAAAAGACTGAAGCGATCCCCCCTTGAGCGTAGTTGGTATTGGATTCGGTATCTCCCTTTTTGGTGACTATCACCACATCCCCTATCTCGGAGACCTTGAGGGCGTAGGATAACCCACCGATGCCTGAGCCGATCACCAGAAAATCAGTTTTTATTTCCATATTGTTTTCCAATTATCAAGGGAAGGACGACTGTAATTTTTAGGTTTCGTTTAAAAAGGTTGCGGTTTCGGTAACGTATCGTCTGAAAAGTGATCGTAGATCGGTTATTGTCTAAAATACGATAAACGAAACCGATCCTATGGATCCTGCGGACAGACGACATACGATACATGGCCGAAACCAAAACCGATCTTACGAACAAACGATAAACATAGAAACCTTATTTTATAAATACGGTTTCTTATGTTAGTAATCCCTCAATTTTCTTCCAGAAAATCTCCTCCCCTTTGGTTATAACCAAATCTATTTTGAATACATAGATCGGAATTTTCAATTCATTCATCATAGGAATACGGACGGAATCCTTTTCTGTGGTGATCATAAAATCAGCTCCTAACTCTTGTGCCTTTTTTTCCAAATTCAGGATATCCTTCTTTTGGTAAAAAAAATGATCAGCAAATCTATAATGCTTCAAAACTTCGACTTTTAAGCGCTTTAGACTCTTCTCAAATGAGATAGGATTTCCGATCCCCGAAAAAGCCAGACACTTTTTCCCTTCCAGATGTTTTTCTTCTATCAACGAATGCCCAAGCAATCTCTCTATGGAATTGATCGCATACACACTTTCGATGATGGGAGCATCTTGATTGTATGCTCTTAATATCTGAATGAGGTCTTCTTTATTTAGAATTTGATTTGCTTTATTTAAAACAAGAATATCCGCTCTTTTAAGGCTGGACAAAGGTTCCCTTAAAATGCCTGCGGGAAAAAGCTTTGAGTTTCCGAAAGGATTAGTGGAGTCGATCACCACGATGTCTAAATTTCTCGAGAGTTTCCAATGCTGGAAGCCATCATCCAAAACCAAAACCTCAGCCTGATATTTCTTTTCTGCACAAACTCCAGAGGTGCTTCTCTCTTTGGAGACCAGCACCGGGACATCATACAATCTGGAAGCCAAAAGATAGGGCTCATCCCCTACCTCTGACCAAGGTATTTTGTTTTTGTTCTCTTCCACCAATTCGGTCAATTCCTTTTTCCTTCTTTTATATCCTCTGATTAATATGGCGACTTTTATTTTTTGTTCTTTCAGCTTTTGCGAAAGATAAATCACCAAAGGGGTCTTTCCGGTTCCGCCCAAAGTTATGTTTCCTATACTTATCACCTTCGCGTTAAGTTTTTTGGGCTTAACCATTCCGCTTTGGTAAAGAAGAACTCTAAAATGATAACCCAACCCATAAAAAAGAGAAAGGATGTAAAAAAATAACTTAAGCAAAGAATAGAAAGATAATATCTTTTTTTCCTCTTGAATTTTCTCAAAAAAATTTCTCATTCCCAGACGGGTCTCCTTCATCTGCTCGACTTTTGCTTAAGCTGAGATAAAATCAAGTGGGCGGTCTTTTGTGAAGCTCCACTTTGTTTCTTTATGGCCTCTTGCGCAGACTTTCCCATTCTTTTTCTTTTATCTTCGTCTTTCAGTAAATCTAAGGTCTTGGTATAAAGCTCTTCTTCATTTTTGATCTTTATACCTCCTTCGCATTGGATCAGAAGGTCCGCGGCAGTTTTAAAATGATCCACATAGGGTCCGAAGATGACCGGAACCCCATAAATAGCCGGCTCCAAAAGATTGTGCCCCCCTATGGGGACCAAACTTCCCCCCACAAAAGCCACATCCGCTAGGGCATAAATCCCAGCTAATTCCCCCATGGTATCTAATAAAATTATCCTTTGGTTTTTAAGTGGGGTTTCTTTATCGAGTTCGCTTCTCCGAACAAAGTCCAATTCTTGATGCGAAAGCATTTTTTCTATCTTTTTGATTCGGTCAAGATGTCTGGGGGCAAAAACAAAGAGAAGGTCATCGCCGTCCTTTTTCAATCTTTTGAAAACCCGCACCAAAATCTCGTCTTCCCCATTTCTAATGCTCCCCCCTACCATCACCTTAAGGTCTTGAGGAATGGACAATCTCTTTTTGAGCACATTTTTATCAATTTCTGAGATTTGAGTTATCATTCGATCAAATTTCAAATTTCCTAATACTTTTATCTTGTCTTTTTCCGCCCCAAGTCTTTTTATTCTTTCCGCATCCTCTTCAGACTGCATACAGAAAAGATCGACATAGGATAAGGTTTCAGAAAAGAGGCTTTTTAACAAAAGATATTGGGATAACGATTCACCAGAGATTCTTCCATTAATTAGAGCCACCCAAGACCTTCGTTGTTTCGCTTCCTTGATTAAATTGGGCCAAAGCTCGGTTTCCACTATGATCAAGGCACAAGGGTTAAGGGAAGCTAAGGCTCTTTTTACAAATCTTTTTAGATCAATGGGAGCATGAAAGACAAATTCAACTTCTTTTCTTGTGGATCCTGCGGACAAAATCCGCTCTGCTTCTTTTTTTCCAGATGTGGTGACCACAGAAACAACCAAACTATATTCGGGGTTGATCTTCTTCAACGAAGGGATGATGGTGGAGAGTGCTTTGACTTCGCCTACCGAAGCGGCGTGAAGCCAGATAATATTCTTAGTTGAAAGAAATTTTGCCTTCTCTTTGGGCAATCTCCCCATTCGCTCCCAGACCCCAGCTTTGTCCAAAATTGCACGCAGGAGAAGATAAGGAAAAGAGATCACAAAAGCGAAATTTAAAAAGAGATTGTAGATTGTATACATTTTGAAATTTTCTTAAGACTCTGAACGCGACACAAGTGTCGCTACTCCACACTTAATGAAAATAATCATCTGCCTTTTGAGTCAAATCAACTAGCCTTTTTTCTAACTCCTCTCTTTTTTCTTCCAACTCATGCGGAGTGGATTCAAGCGGGACATAAATAGGTTCTCCAATTATTATCACAGCCTTGGAAAAAGGCTTGGGAATCAAAAATCCGTCCCAGCTGGAAAGGGTCCAACGACTCTTGGCGGAGTTGGTGATAGGTATTATAGGCATTTGGCTTCTCTGAGCGATGTAGATTGTCCCAAGCTGAACCTTGAATCTCGGTCCTCTGGGACCATCTGGAGTTATGGCTACGTCGTAACCAGATACTCCCTTCTTTGCCATCTCAAATATGGCTTTTGTGCCGCCCCGGGTAGTCGAGCCTCTTACTGAAACAAATCCTAACCTCTCTATGATCCTGGCAATCAGCTCCCCATCCCGATGCTGGCTGATTAGAACGTGAATCTTTTGCCAGCGGTGTGAATAAGACGAAATAAGCATCCTTCCGTGCCAGGAGGCGTAGATAACCTGACCTCGGTTTTTTCGGATTGGGTCTAAATTTTTTTCTCCGATCCACTTTATTCTTAAAGTCTTTCCCAACAAAAATATGAAAATTGGACCAACTACGGAGACAAAGAACAAAAGCAGATTCTCTTTAAATGTTTTGAACCAATCCTTCATCTACACAATCTAGGTGTCAGATCCGAGTTCTGACAACTCGTTTTTAAAGTTAATCCTTATGAAGAGATAATCCCGTTGATTATCTGAGCGGCTCTTTTCGAGGCGCCAACTTCTCCTACTTGTAGTGAGTGAAACGAACCTATTTTTTCTTTGACTAAACTTAGTTCATTTTGGATGGATTTGTATCTGGGTTTATTAGTCAAGATGTCATACATCTCTTCTGCAATATCCTTGGGGACAGCTTTATTTTGTATATACTCGGGAACGATCTTTTTACCGGCTACCACATTAGCCAAAGCGATATTGGGTATACTTACTAAACTTTTCGCAAGAAGATAAGTCCAGAAGCCTGTTTTATATAACACCAAAAATGGAGTGCCCAAGATAGCGGATTCCAGAGTAGCGGTTCCGGAAGCAACCAGAAGAAGATCGGAGTGCTTCATCAGATCATAAGTTAGATTCTCGACAATCTCAACCTTACTTTTAAATTGACCCAATATTATTTCAACTTTCTCTTTCTTAATGGTGGAGGCTAAACCCAACATAATCCTCAGATTTTTGATCCTTGCCCATAGAAGTTCAGCGGTTTGGACCATGATGGGCAGAATCTTTTCCACTTCCTGCCATCTGGAGCCGGGAAGAAGTCCCAAAAGCACTTCATTTTTTCGCAGATCAAATTTGCTTTGAAAATCCTCCTTGGATAACACCGGTCTTACCACTTCCAAAAGCGGATGCCCCACAAATTCACAATCTATGTCAAATTTTTTGTATATATCCTTCTCAAAGGGGAAGATCACAATCATCTTATCTATCAACCCTTTCATCTTTTTCACCCGATTCCCTCCCCAGGCCCAGACCTGGGGGCTGATATAATAAGCGATGGGAATTCCCATCTTCTTTACTCTTTTAGCAAATCTTAAATTGAATCCCGGATAATCTATCAAAACCACCAAATCTGGTTTTCGTTCTTCTGCTAATTTTACTATGGTCTTCATAACTTCCCTGATCAGCCCTAAGTTCTTCAGCACTTCAAAAAAGCCCATGATAGAGAGCTTATCGATGTGATAGATAAGCTCCATTCCCTCTTTTTTCATTCTATCTCCACCGATGCCGAAAAATTGGAGGTACGAATTTATATTCTTTAGCTCCCTTATCAAGCTCGATCCATGCAAATCGCCGGAGGCTTCTCCGGCTACGATTAATATTTTTTTTGATTCATTCATTGTGCAATGGAGTGTTCAGCTTTAGCTGAACCTGGTCAAGCTAAAGCTTGACACTCCAATCTCTATGTTCTTTGGCTTTGTCCGCAATCTCTAAAGCCACTTCCAATGCTTTTTTACCATCTTCCCCAGAAACCTTTGGACGGGTTTTGTTCTTCACGGCATTCAAGAATGATTCAATCTCTGAGGTTAGCATATCTTCGCTTTTGATTTCTGGTTTCTCATAGATTATGGTTTTGCCCACCTGGCCTGTGGGGATATTCCCAATTACGGTTTTTTTCTCTTTTTCTTCTGGGGGGACAAAATCGGCATCCACCAACTTATAGATTTCAACTGATCTTTCGAGAAAATCTAAAGAGATATATGAATTTTTCTGGAATAGACGCATTTTGCGCAAAGGATGGGCAGAGATGCGACTGGAGGTAATGTTTGCCACACAGCCATTCTCAAAAGTTAAGCGGGCATTAGCAATATCTTCGCTATCAGAGATCACCGCGACTGCGGCCGCCTCAATTCTCTTCACTTCGCTTTTCACCAAACTTAAAATCAAGTCGAGGTCATGAATCATAAGATCCAATATTACGGCTACATCCGTCCCCCTGGGATCAAACTGGGCTAATCGGTGGGATTCAATAAACTTAGGCTCAAGTTTTAAATTCTCTATGGCTTTGAAGGCAGGATTAAATCTTTCGATATGCCCCACTTGAAAAATCAGGTCTTTTGCTTTTGCGATAGATACAAGCTCCTCCGCCTGCTTGACCGTTTCGGTGATGGGCTTTTCGACCAATAGGTTTTTTCCGCTGGTTAAGATATGACGTGCTAATGAATAATGAAAGGTGGTAGGGACCACCAGACTGACCGCATCGAGTTTCTCCAAAAGATCATTTAAGTTTTCAAAATATCTGGTATCAAATTCTTTTGCGACTTTTTGGGCTTTTTCTGAATCGGTATCGTAAACGCCCAAAAGCTGTGCTTCTGGCATCTGAGAATACACACGAACATGGTGCTTGCCCAAATGCCCTACCCCAACGACTCCAACCTTGATCTTATCCATCCCTTCTGCCTCTTGTCTAAGAGGTGAAAGGTTAAAGGTGTTAGGTTAAAGGTTAAAGCTAAAACCTAAAACCTTACACCTTAAACCTTTTACCTTTCAAAAAAATATAACAAAACGTTTTAGGTTAGTCAATTAAAGTTTAACAGAAGTTAGAAGTGGGAAGTAGGAAGTAGGAAGTATAAAGCAAAACATTTGGTGATTGCTTCGTATTACAGATGAAAAAAATTAACACCCTATTCTTGCTTGACAAGAATGGGTAATTAACTCCATGGGGTTGTTTAACAATCCCATGTTTCTTTTCTAACGTTTTCACTTTTCTTAAAGCTGACCTCACTTAATAATTCCTCTTTCGCTTTTGGCGATGAAATCCAAAATGGTTTTAACTTCAGGAATTATCTCAAGTTCAGATTTTATTCTTTCCACGGCTTGAGAAGTATTTAAATTCGATCTGAACAGCAATTTAAAGGTCTGTTTTAAGATCTCGATGGTCTTTTCGGGAAACCCTCTTCTTTTCAAACCAATTATGTTCAATCCCATGGTTTTCAAAGGATATCCCCCTACTAAGGCAAAGGGACATACATCTTTTTGCACCCGGAACCCCCCACCCACTATGGAATGAGCTCCGATTTTTACAAATTGATGCACCGGCACCACCCCTCCGATTATAGCATAATCTCCGATCTCCACATGACCGGCTAAATTGGCTGAATTTGCCAAAATCACATGATCGCCCAAAAGGCAGTCGTGAGCCACATGCGCATAGATCATGATAAAACAATCGTTGCCTACAACGGTTTTCTCCCGATATTTTGTGCCCCGGTTTAGGGTGGCGTATTCTCGAATAACGGTATTGTCTCCTATGGTTAGAAGAGTCTTTTCGCCCCCGAATTTTAAGTCTTGAGGTAAAGTTCCCAAAACCGCACCGTGATGGATCTTGCAATTTTCCCCGATTATGGCTCCCGAATCTATTAAGACGTGTGAGCCTATTTCGGTTCCTGGACCAATCTCTACCTCATCATTAATTATGGTGTAAGGACCTATTCTTACGTCACCTGAAATGCGGGCATTTTTATGGATAATAGCGGTGGGATGAATGTTCACAATTCTTAGGTGTAGGGTTTAAGGTGAAAGGTGTAAGGTATAAGGTGTAAGATTTTACCTTTAACCTTACACCTTTAACCTTTTACCTTTTATTTATCAACAATTGTTGCCATAAGAGTCGCCTCGGTGACCAACTCGCCGTCGACAAAAGCCTGTCCCTGCATTTTGCAGGTTCCCCGGCGGAATTGGATCATCTCCAGCTCAAATCGAATTTGATCCCCCGGCAAAACCGGTTTTCTGAAACGAACCCCGTCGATTCCCATAAAATAGACCAGCTTATTTTCTGGATCATCTACGGTATTGAGAAGCAGAATCCCACCAGCTTGCGCCATGGCCTCCACGATTAAGACCCCCGGCATTATCGGATGCCCTGGAAAATGACCCGAAAAAAAGGGCTCATTCATGGTCACATTCTTGATCGCCACCACCCTCTTTTTGGGCTCGATGTCCACCACCCTATCCACCAACAAGAATGGATAGCGATGAGGCATTATCTTAAGAATTGCATTTATATCTAAAAGATAATCACCCTGAGCTTTTTTTTGATATTTAGTGGTTATCAGCTTCTTTTCGTATTCCTCCCTGATTTTTCTCACTAAAGCCACGTTGGCTGAATGCCCTGATCTGGCGGCCAAGACGTGAGCCTTCAACGGCACCCCAATCAAAGATAGATCGCCCAACAAATCTATGGCTTTATGTCGACAAGGCTCATTGGGAAATCTTAAGGGAATATCATTTAAGATTCCGGATTTGCCTATGAACACATGCTCTTTTATCCCATAAAGCTCTTTAAGATGATCGATCTTTTTCTCGCAGTCGTCCTCGTCACAGATGACCAAAGAATTGTGTAAGCTTCCGCCTTTGGCTAAGCCCTGCTTCTTTAACTCCTCTAATTCATGGAAAAAACAAAATGTTCGGGCTGGAGCAAATTCTTCTATAAATTCTTTCTCCAGAGAGACCAGGGAGGTATACTGCGTGCCTAAGGCTGGATTGCGGTAATCCACCATGAAGGTAATTCTTAAGTCATCCGATGGAACCACCACCAGATCTATGCCTTTGTCCTTTTCAGAGTAGAAGAGGGGAGTATCTATTTCCATATAGTTCTTAGGGGCATCCTGCTCTGCTATTCCAACTTTAAGAATTGCCTGCACAAAGGGCAAAGCGCTTCCGTCTCCCACCGGTGGCTCGTTAGAATCCAACTCCACTCTAACGTTATCTAACTCTAACCCTGCTAACGCGGACAAAACATGCTCCACCGTATAAACTTTTGCGTTCCCTTTTCCCAGAGTGGTTCCTCTGGTTATATCCACCACATGGTCTATGTCTGCTGGGATTTCCGGCGAATCGGGTAAATCGGTCCTTACAAAGGTAATGCCATGATTGATGGGAGCGGGTTTGAAAGTGATAGTGGTTTGATGACCGGTATGCAGACCAACCCCGGAATAAGAAGCAGGTTCTTTTATGGTGCGTTGCAATTTGATCATGTTAGTCTTCGTATTTCAAAGTCACTTTTTAAACATTCGCAGAAGAATAAACCAGCTTTTGCCAGAAAAGTCAAGGAGAAAATACTGTGGAGTTGTAGATACCAAATACAAATCATACACTGTTGGTTAGAGAAAAAAAGATAGGCAACACCCAAGAGAGAGGATATATTTTGGGATGGCCATTAACCTTAAACTCTCAAGGAGGTTGCCTATGCTATGCGATCTGTCAGACATAAAGATAATAAGAAGCCAGATGAGATACA
>JALHUP010000369.1 GCA_022866585.1 Candidatus Zixiibacteriota bacterium
AGTTTTTCCCAGAGCCAAACTAAAGCGAAAGCAGAGAAAATGATCAAAAACGGGATCACCGGAAGCCTGAATCTGTCGGTCACAAAGAACATCACCACGGTGAGCATATAGGAGAATACAAAAAGTATAGGCAGAAGGATACTCTTCCGTGCGTTCGTCCTCTCTTTTCCACCCAGCCATGATAAAACCATTCCCAAAAGTCCCAAAGGACCAACAAACCAAAATCCAATAGGCAAGATTCGGATTAAGGAGGAATATCTTCTAAAAAAGTAAGTATCCTGATTGTTACTTACCTCAAATTTATTCCAGAAGATATATAACTTCTTTACCCCGAGCTTGAAGGCTTTTTCTGGTTCGTCCAGAAAGAATTGGATTCCCTTTTTGTAATAGAAGTTGGATACTTCCGAAGGTTTTAGACTTCTGCCAGTCTCTTCTTCCGCCATGTGTTCGAAGTCCCGATATTGCCAATCCTCTTTATAAAGCACCGCGCTCATTCCATCCGCATTACTATTATTTCCGATTAGGAAGTTTATCCCCCCTTGGGAGGCGATCAAAACGAAATCTTTTGCCACCAGATAGTTTCTTAAAGCGACAGGAAAAATAACTAAGGCTGATCCAATAAGGAACATTATACAAAAAGTCAAAATCTCTTTTAGTTTTCTTTGTTTGGTGAAAACAAGAAAAATCCAAAGCCAGACAAAAGGTATGAAGAAGAGTATATTTGGTCTGGTGATGGCGGAGAACCCTAAGATTATTCCACAAGCAAGCCACCTTGAAAGTTTAGGACTATCTTTCGTTTTAAGAAGAAATAAAACCAAAAGAAGATCGAAAAAGACTAAAAACGAATCCAAAAGAAGCTCATCTTCAAAATAAATAAACATTCCATAAGTTGCGGCCAAAAGACTTGCCACTATCGCTACTGGTCGATTGAAAAGTTTTTTTGCAACGAAATAAACCAGGATGCAGGAAAAAGATCCGATCAGATGTTGGATCACTCTGGGTATAATGTAATTATGTCCGAAAATCTTATAGACTATGGCTAAGGAATATGCGTAAAACGGTGCCCTGAAAAATACTTTGCCTCCGATCCAGTTACCCCCAGCGATATTTTGCGCCCAGATGTCATGATACAATGGGTCCATAGTGGGCGAAAAGAAATGGGGATTGCTTTTGATCTGAAGAAGATAGATAAGCCTCAGGATAAAGGCTAAAAGGAAAACACCAAGCAAGAAAAGTCTTTCTTTGTCTTTCTCTGACATTTGTTTAAACATATTCAAAATATATCCAACCCATCAACTTTTGTCAAACTCAAAAACCCCCACTTAACCCCTCATTCTCCAAAATTCTGCGAATGCTTAGGTTATTTCATTGTTGACATGTCCAAAGAAATAGTTATCCTTTCAAAATGAAGAAATCTTTTGTCCCATTACAGTGAGGAGAAATAAGCTTGAAAGAGGACGACAAGGCAAAGACCATGTAAAATAAAAATGAATCCATCTTAAGTATCAATTGCATTGAATCTATTTCAAAAATTGAGGGTTTTATCAAGGATAAAATCGAAACTCTCAATCGGAGGGGAGTGGTGTTGGGTTTAAGTGGAGGATTGAGTGTTAGTTCGGGGTGCCCTCACCCCGAACCATAGATGTTCATTGGATGAAATGGATAAGAAATGATTTCATCCGCTACATCCGTTTAATCCCTTCTCCCGCCAAAGGCGGGATCAGGATGAATCCGTTGACCAATCTGTTGGGAATTCACCTTTTTATCGCCCCCGCAGTAAGCCCGGAGATTATTTGTCTTTGGAAGAAAAGAAACATAATGA
>JALHUP010000370.1 GCA_022866585.1 Candidatus Zixiibacteriota bacterium
AAGATGGATGGAAGAGAAAAGAAAAAGAGCCACTAAAAGAATCAAAAACATTGTCCGAATCTGGATCCATGGGAATCGCAACACCTTTTTACTCCTTTCCCTTGAGTGAGCTTGCTTAGGCATTTGATTTATAAGACCAAAATCTACATTCTTTCAAATCTCGCAAAATGCTCAACCGTTTAATACCGCGTAGCAGAGGTTTTATACCTCTGCGGAGTATAAGCGAAGCCATAAAGGCTCCGCTACGCAATTTTCAAAATTTAAATTAAATATTAAAGCCTCACTAAAAGTGAAATTCTATAAGTGTTATCCAACTGCTCATGAGAAAGAAAAGCTATATCCAAGCCAAACTGCCTGATCAAAAACCCTGCCCCGGCGGTGAAGTCTCCCTGATCGAAACCCAGTCTGGCAGCTAAATTCTTACGGTAAAGAATTTCAACCCCATAGTGCATATCCCAGGAAATCTCACCAATCCAATATTGAGCGGAAAATTTCCTTCCCTCATATCTGACGTCCGCATCCGAGGCAAAAAGGAAAGAGAAATCTTTGATTTCATGCTTGATCCCCAGTCCAAATTTTGTGGTAGGGGTGATGGTTTCGGTGGTGCCATTGTCATAGAAAAGCAGGGTTGGAGTTATGTCCATCAGGTTGGCGCCTAATGACAAAAAAGGGTAAGGTTCTGCCAGAAAAGAAAGATCCGCCCCCAGACCAAAAGCGGAATTATTCACCAGATGGCGATAGATTATCTTCAGATTTGCTCCCCAAAAAAGATTGGGACGAATCGGATGTGCATAGGAAAAAAGAAAAGCATAATCGGCATGGCTTTCCTCCCTCAGCAAAACCACCCGGTTGCTATCGCTTATGTCCATTCCTTTTTTTTCCAAGTCGGTGATCTTTATTCCTCCTCCCCCTAAACGCAAAAGGCTAAAAGCAATGGTGGAGTTAGATAGGTTTTCTTTAAGAGGCAAAGCAAAAGCGATAAAGTCATGATTGAGTAAGGATCCGAAGGTCTCCGCATGCATGAAAGAGAGTTGTTTCCGGTCAAGTTGGCAAAGCCCGGATGGATTCCAATAGGAGGCAGAAGCATCATTTGCCACCCCCACAAAAGCCCCTCCCATCCCCAAAGCCTTAGCTCCCACCCCCAGGCTCAAAAACTCTCCGGCATACTTGGTGGCATAAGAGTTAGAAAAAAAGACTGCGGTCAAACACCAAACTATAAAGAAAACTTTTTTAACCATGGTTCGATAAACTCACCATCTTCGATAATTTGCAAAATAATATACGAAAAAAATGCTTTCTGTCAAACAAAAAGAAAAGCGAAGCTTGAAGCTAACTTCGCCTTCAGTTGCAAAAGATGGGGCAGGGGTTCAACCCCTGCCCTAACCGGGAAACCCTATTTCTGAAATTGCATTTATTTCATTTCTTTTCCTTATCATCGTTTTTGTCTTGATTTTTCATATACTCTTCGAAGGTCATTTTGTCATATAGGTCGTCTTTGATAAAGTTAAGCACGTTCACGAAGGCCGTGGCGTCGGCATATCCCATATGGGGGGCGATTTTATCCCCCGATTGTTTCAAAAACCAGGTGGTGGGAAAGCTTCTGACCCTAAACTCTTTTGCCAAGTCCGTTTCGGTTATCTTCTTCCCACCCACCTCTACTTTCTCTTTAGATTCCGCATTAACTCTGATCGCCACATAACTTCCATTTAGAACCTTTTTGACCTTTTCATCTGCGTAGGTATTTTTATCCATTCTCTTACACCAGCCACACCAGTTGGTATAAAAGGCGACCATGACATGTTTTTTCTCTTTTTTGGCTTTTGCCAATCCTGCATCATATCTATACCAGATCAAAGTATCGGCTTTTTGAGTCGAAGATGGATTCTTCCTGGTCTCGTCACCTCCAAGCGCAGTTTTGCCTAATAGGTGATAAAAAATTCCAATTAGAAAAAGAAAGGTTAAAATAAAAAAGATGTGGATGTATTTTTTCATGTCTCTTCCTTTAAGTTGAACGTTTTCTTCATTCCAAGTCGCCATCTGAAGCCATGCTTAGAACTTGTATAAAAAATACGCTCTTCCGAAATATTACATTTGAGGAATAAGAAAACTCGTGCCCTCAAAATCAAGAAGTTCGTTTATGGTTAGTCCCGCCAAAGGCGGGATAACGGAGTTCGGTTGTAGGAACTCGAAGCTCGGCTACCCTGGCTTTTCGTTCGTAACGGACAAGGGGTGGATCTGAGCCTACAAGCTTTAGGTTATGGGCTTTTTTGGGTCATTTTTTGGTTTTATTTCTTGAACAATTTCTTATATTTCCCGTAACCCTCCTTTTCCAGATCCTCTTTAGGAATGAATCTTAATGCTGCAGAATTTATACAGTATCTTAATCTTGTGGATGTTGGTCCATCCCCAAACAAATGACCCAGATGGGAATCCCCATATTTGCTTTTTACTTCAGTCCTTATCATCCCGAAACTTGTATCCATTTTTTCCACAATGTTATCTGGTTCAAGCGGCCTGGTAAAACTTGGCCAACCAGTGCCAGAATCAAACTTGTCTTTAGATGAGAATAAGGGCTCACCTGAAACGACATCGACATATATCCCCTCTCGTTTGTTATTCCAATATTCGTTTTTGAATGGCTCCTCGGTTCCGCATTTCTGGGTCACGTGGTACTGGAGGGGCGGCAGTGTCTCCTTCAGTTCCTCTTCACTCGGTTTTGTGTAGTGCTGTTCCCGTTTCTCTTTAAGAAATTTCTCTCTGCCCGACCCTTCTTTGTATAGCCCATACTGCAACTTTTTCTTCTTGGCATAATCTTGATGATACTCTTCTGCCTCAAAGAATTCGGTGAATGGCAAAATCCTCGTTAATATAGGCTTATCAAATCTTTTTGATCTCTCCAATTCTCCTTTGGATTTCCCTGCCAAAACTTTCTGCTCTTCGCTATGATAAAAGATGGCAGTCCCGTATTGTGTACCTCTATCAGCAAACTGCCCTCCCTCATCCGTGGGATCAATCTGTTTCCAGAAGAAATCCAACAAATTATTGTACGATATTTTGGAAGGGTCAAAAGTGATCTGAATGGTTTCATAATGGCCGGTCGTTCCGGAGCATACCTCCTCATAAGTAGGATTTTCCTTATGTCCGCCTGTATATCCAGAGACGACGTCAACCACACCATCTAACTTTTCGAAGGCTTCCTCCATACACCAAAAGCAACCACCAGCAAACGTGGCTTTTTCGAGTCTTTTATCCCCATTTGTTTCATTTTTTTCAGACATTGTGTCTCCTCCCATTAGAATCAACAACCCTGTAAGGATGACCAGCAACCTAGATTGCATCATATTCTTGTTCCCTTATATCTTAGCAGGGAAGAGCCCTGAAATGGTTGATGACATCTTCTAACTACGATTCAGGTATACATTTTTCTCCCCGCAAAGGCATTTTAATTTCTCCAAAAGCTCTTTGGAAACCTCCACTGAAATATTTTTCAGCCTCATTTTCAGTTCTTTGGGTTCGCCAATCTCACCACCAGCCTGGTCTGTCCGCACATGCAAAATCACCGGAGACTTG
>JALHUP010000371.1 GCA_022866585.1 Candidatus Zixiibacteriota bacterium
CACTAATGATTGCAGAGAAGTCGAGAAGATGATAGAAAAGGGAAATAAGGAGGCAAAGACAGTCTATGATGCCATGATCTATCAGATCGCTTGTGAGATCGGAAGCCGTGCCGTTGCCTTAAAGGGAAAAGTGGATGCTATTGTTCTCACCGGTGGATTGGCACACTCAGAGTATGTGACCACCAAACTCAAAGAGTGGGTAGGTTTCATCACCAAAGTGATGGTCTATCCGGGGCAGGACGAGATGAAAGCATTAGCTTTGGGAGCTCTACGGGTCTTAAGGGGAGAGGAGGAAGCTAAAACTTATCCGGAGATAGTCAGGGATGAGTAGCAGACGATGATGAACCTCCGCTGGGCAGGAGAGAGCCAACACTAAATTGTATTGACATTTCTTAAACCTCTCCCCCTTAGTCCCCCTCTCCATGAAATGGAGAGGGTGAGATAGGGGGTGAGGTAGATGAGGGAAGAAAATTGGAAACTGAAAACAATCAACAACAGATAATCGAAGCACTCCTTTTCGCCTCAGATTCGCCTTTGTCGCCAGACAAAATTCAGGCGGTTATCAAAGAGATTACCCCGGATGAGATAGAAGAGCTAATAAACTCCTTAAATGAGAAATACCGATTGGGTGGTCACAGCTTTGTCATAAAGAAGATCGCCAAGGGTTATCAGATGTATACCCTTCCCGACTTTGCCCCCTGGATAAAAGCTTTGTTTTCTCATAACCGAAGAGAGAAGCTATCTACACAATCTCTGGAAGTCTTAGCCATCGTGGCTTACAAACAACCTATCGTTAAATCGGATGTTGATCGACTCAGAGGAGTCAATAGCGAAGGTCCGATATTCACTTTACTTGACCGAAAGCTGATCACCATTGTGGGAAGAAAACCCGCACCGGGAAGACCTTTGTTATATGGCACCACCCAAGAGTTTTTGACCCATTTTGGGCTGAAAGACCTGGATGATTTGCCCAGAATCGAAGAGCTAGAGATGCTTTTAAAGAAAAAAGAACAAGCTTCATTGGCTGAGGCAGAGTTTGAGAAGATGATAGAAGAGAGATTAGAGAAAAGTGAAGAGGTCTTGCAGGAAGAAAAAGAAAAAGCGGTCGAAGAAGTCCCCTTCCAAACGATCTCCCAAAATTCTCCCCAACCCTCTGTTGAAGATGAGACTCAATAAATTTCTTGGACAAACCGGCATTTCCTCCCGACGTGGAGCTGATCTTTTAATCCAATCCGGCAGGGTGACGGTTAATGGTATCAAGATCGAAGAATTGGGAATCTTGATTGATGAGAAAAAAGACGAAATAAGAGTGGATGGCAAAAAAGTTTCCCTTCCGGAAAAATCTCTCTACATACTTTTGAACAAACCCAAAGGCTATCTTTGCACTGTAAAAGATAGCTTCGGACGTCCTACCGTATTAGATTTGGTGGGCAGGTATAAAAAGGTATTTCCGGTAGGAAGATTAGATTTGGATACCGAAGGAGTCTTCCTTTTGACCAACGATGGCGAGCTTGCATATCGACTCACTCATCCTAAATTTCAAGTAGAGAAGACCTATATGGTCACGGTAAAGGGTGAGACAAGGGAAAAAGTTTTAAAGAATTTTCATAGGGGGATAAAATTAGAGGATGGCGAAATCGCTAAAGGAGAGGCAAAAATTCTAAAAATAGAAGAAGGTAATTCAGTGCTCGAATTGAAATTAAGAGAGGGGAGAAAAAGAGAGATAAAGAGAATGTGCAAAGCAGTCGGACTCTCCGTTACAAATTTAGTGCGAACAGAATTCGCCAACTTGACTGCCAAGAATTTGAAACCGGGGGCTTGGAGATATTTAAGAGAAAAGGAGATTGAAGATTTAAAAAGGACGGTTGGGCTCTGAGCTTCGGCACTGGTAAGGTATGCCAACCCTCCCTCGATTCGTGTGTTTTTTTCACAATTTTTTATCCCTTTACAATTTTAGATAGCTCGACTTTGCTCACCATAAAAGAATGGCAACTGGTGTTACTGACCTTACTGACCTTTGTTTTCAGAATTTTTTGGTGCCCCTATGTTCAGTACAATCGGTTCGGCTTCTTTCAGGACGGGTCCTTCGGCTTCATTCCCTTCGGGTTTGCCCACCCATACGGATGCTTGAGCTTCAGGGTCGAAGCAGGACAAGTCACTCCCCATAAACCGAGCCACAGCCCAAGCTAATCCGTTTGTATCACCTCCTCCATAAATACTGCACCTATCCCCATCACCCTCAAAGTTATGGTGATTTTGCTATCCCGCCTTTGGCGGGATTTGCCCCTTCGGTCAACTAACCCGGCACTCTTCTGGTTTTGAAACTGTTTGACCCATTTCCTTAGGGTCTTACGGTCACATCCAAAGGCACGGGCGGTCAAACTCAAATTACAATGGTTGACATAGTAAGTCCGGATCATCTTTTTTCTGCATCCCTGAGGATCGAGGGAGTCTTTTATCCTTTGAGTATAGATTTCTGGTGGCATTTGAGATTAATTAACTCTCACCTCCTTAAAATGGCTTCATTAGAAGCCCCACAATCGAAGATCTCAGACCAGGTAGGGTCTTCATGGCCTATTTTTACCTTTAAAATCATGTTTTGCGAATTTAAACTCTTAGTTTAAAATGTCAATCAACAATTTTAACTTCTCTTCGCTCATCCAAAATATCTCTTTGGGGTGGGAAGTTTTAATCCGACCCCTTCTAAAAAACTTTGAAAAAGGCTTGACATTTTCGTAAAATATTTGTAAAATAGGTCGATATAAAAAAAGCACGAGAGTTTGCATTAAAAAGATATCAACCCGTATCAAAGGTAACGGACACCAAGAATCCGCTAAAAACAAGTTTGCAGAAATAAAAGAATTGAAAGATTTCGATCCGAACTAACCAATAAACTCTAAACCCAAGGAGGAGCGCTATGTTCTCCAAAAAGTATTTGAGTTGTTTTCTGCTTGTGGCGGCTTTTATTTTGGTTCTTTCCCAAGCAGAGCCGCTGGTGGCACAGGTGCCTGGCATGTTGGGACTGCCTAAGTTATATGGCGAATTCAAAGCGCCAGAGGTGGGCACCTACGTCAAATATAAACTTTCCGACAACAAAGGCGGAACCGAGAACATTCTTAAACTCTCGATAGTTGGTAAAGAGAAAGTTGAAGGGGGGGACTTCTTCTGGTATGAGATTGAACATAACGATCCCAGGTCTGGAAGCGTTACCATCTTCAAAATGTTGATTTCCGGTAACCCACAGCAGCCAGGCGCCATCAAAAGGTGGATCTATAAGTCGGGCAAAGAGCCAGCCAATGAGTTGCCCCAGACGTTTGTGAACCTGATGAATCAGTCTACCAAAGAGACGACCAACGTGGCGAAACCCAAAACTAAAAAGCTGGGAACAGGGAAGGTCACGATCAAGATGGGAGCTTTCACTTGCGTGCACACCCAAGATGTCTCCGAAGACAAGCAAATAACAGATACCTGGACCAGTGTCCAAGTGCCACTATTTGGAATAGTAAAAAGCACTTCGGGATCAAAAACCTTAGAGCTTTTGGAGCACGGAACCGGGGCGGTCACGGCTATCAAGGAGAAACCCAACCTTTTAGAAATGCCTGGACAAAAGTAGGGACAGCGAAAAGACATTGTGAGATTGGTTCGAGTTGTGTGTTCTTTTTTAAAGAATAAAGTTTCGAAAGTGGTGGCTTTCTTTAGCCACCACTTTTTTATTTTCTGAAAGACACAACTCGCCTCTTTAGGTGTAACCTCCAAGTTTTTTGACATATAGGCAAGATTCTTATGCTTTTCTCAAGTGTTCTACATAGCCCCCAAGGATAGCCAAAATAAAAATCATTAGCTACTCTCTGCAGGTACACGTCAAGGCATTTGGGCGTTATTATATGTAAGGGCACAAATTGAGTTTTGGGGAAGTGGAAAGGAAATTCGTATGAATGTTTCGCAAAAGATGAAATCTTTGAAAAGGTATAGCCAGTGCTTTGTTTGTGGAGACAAAAACCCATTCGGGTTGAATGTGGAATTTTACAAAAAAGACGGGAAAGTTGTAGGAGAATACTTAGCCCAGGACCGGTTTCAAGGATACAGAAATATCTTACATGGAGGAATCCTCTCCGCTCTTTTGGATGAGGTGATGATCAAATCTATTTTAGCTCAAAATATTCTCACTTTAACCTGCGAGATAAAAGTCAGATTTAAAAAGCCCGTCAAAATTGGACAGAGGCTTTTTTTAGAAGGGAAGCCTATCCTGAGCAGAGGCAAAATCCTTTTGGCTGAAGGTAAGGTCACAAATGAAGATGGTGAGCTGGTAGCAACTGCAGAAGGAAAATTTTTCAGAGCCGAAGGAGAGATGGAAAAACTCTTAGGCCTGAGCTTAGAATAGGATTCATTCTGAAGGAAGCCGGCTTCACTTCAGATTGGACTGAAACCTCTTGAAACTTATGTTTTTTTAAATAGCCTGCTTTTCCTGACTGAGAAAGCGTCAGCCTTTAAGATCCGGACCAACCACAAAAAGCGAAATGAAAAAGTCCACTCCAGACTTGAATTGACAAAGCCTTTTTCTTCTGTCCGAATTTAGACATCGTGGATAAGTAGACACAAAAAATCAGGGCTTAATATTCGAGCTGGTATTTATTTTGCTCGACTTCCCGAGTCTCTCAGAAAGACTCTTTTCTTCTTCCGGACAGCAATTTCACTCAAAATAGATCCAAATAAAAAGATTTAGCAAACAAAACCAAAAAACGTTTGACTTTTGAACAAGACTGGGATAAAATAGAGTTGGGAAGCCAAATTTGGGAGCATAGATCGGCTGCTGGTATAGTGGAGTCAAGAGGTTCTGAGTTCAAATTATGCGGAAAGAAGGAAGTCATATGAGAAATTCCCTTCATAACCTTTTCGAGGGAAGCATAAAATGAAACGAAAAATAGACTTTAAAAAAAGAGTGTGGCTTCGCGAAAAATTTGGGAGCCGTGTATCCTTCAACAAGATTGAACGCAAGCTCTATGGACACGACATTGCTGCCATGCCGAGTCTATTCAAACCGCTTATAGGGAATACCACACCAGAAGCGGTGGTTCAACCGGAGACCGAGGCGGAGATCGTCGATTTAGTTCGCTGGGCTGCCACCCACAACATTCCACTTACGCCGCGCGCCAAAGCCTCATCCGGCTATGGTGGAGTAATCCCCATCAAACAGGGCGTGGTTGTCGATTTTTACCGGATGAAACTGATTCTCCGGATAGACCCTGAGGCTCAAACCGCCACCGTTGAGGCGGGTGTGGTATGGGAGGCACTGGACAAAGAATTAGCCAAGCATGGACTAACCCTGCGACTTTATCCCACCAGTTACCCGTCATCTACTGCCGGTGGCTGGTTGGCTCAAGGGGGTGCCGGGATCGGTTCCTACGAAGCCGGCTGGTACCGCGACAACGTGCTCAGCGTTAAGGTGGTATTACCTACAGGTGAGGTGCGCGAATTCTCGGATGACGAGCTGGACCTCATCGCCGACGCCGAAGGCATAACAGGTCTCATCACCCGGGTCACCCTTAAGGTTCGGCCACTTGAAGAGCTTGATGTGGTCTGTGTGGGCTGCCCGGATCCCCATGATCTGCAGGGCTTAATAGAGTCGATCGTAGCCGCCGATTTGCCTGTTTGGTCACTGTTATTCATTAACCCTAGAATGGCTGAGCTCAAGAACCGATCGCCGCTTATGGAGCACTACGGGCACCCCGTCGAGGAGCGCGTCCTGCTTCCGGCGGCCTACATCATAACCTTAGCCTATCGCAAAAGGGATCACGGCTCAGTTATGGACAGACTGAAGGAGCTTCTCAAGTTGTGCCAGGCAGAAATCTTGAGCGAGCGCATCGCCGAACATGAGTGGAAGAACCGCTTCAAGCTGATGATCGTCAAACGCCTCGGTCCCTCGCTGGTGCCGGCTGAAGTCGTTATTCCTCTGTCCAGCTTGGGCGACGTGATGGCCGAAATCGATGGCAAAATCAACCAGCCACTAGTCAAAGAAGGCGTAGTCATTCGGCAAAGTGCTGGTGGCAAGCCCGAAGTCGTCATCTTAGGTTTCATCCCCTCCGATCAGCGAAAGTTCAGCTATAATTTCGTCTTTGGGTTGGCGCTGACTCTGATGAAGATCGCCGAGAAGCACGGCGGTCGTCCCTATGCTACAGGCTTATACTTCTCACAGAAAGCCAATGCCATCTTAGGCAAAGAGCGAACCGAGAGACTACGCACTTTTAAAGCGCAGATTGATCCCAAAAGGATCCTGAATCCTGGCAAGGTCATCGGCAGAGGGTTAGTCAAAAGAGTGATCAGCTTAGCCAGTGCTTTTGAGCCAATAGTTCGACCATTTGGCAACTATGTTATTACCCAAGTGGGAGAAAGGCCCAGCCGATCGGTGCGCAACATTCCTGCGGAGGTGGCCTGGTATGCCTATGCCTGCTCTCAGTGCGGATATTGTATTGATGAGTGCGACCAGTTCTACGGTCGGGGCTGGGAGAGTCAGAGCCCGCGCGGCAAGTGGTACTGGCTGCGTGAATATATGGAAGGTCGCGAGAAATGGAGCCAGTTCATGGTAGATACGATCCTGGTCTGTACCACTTGCGAGGTGTGCAACTTGCGGTGTTCGGCATCCTTACCTATCGAACCGTCATGGATGAAATTGCGCGGCCAGCTGGTCAACGAAGAGAAAAAGATGACCTTTCCACCCTTCGAAATGATGGCGGCGGCGCTTTCTGCCGAAGGCAACATCTGGGCCGGCTATCGTAAGGATCGATCCGCCTGGTTCCCCCAAGATTTAGTTGCCAAGCATGGACATTACCGCAAGTCCAAGAATGTTTACTTTGCCGGCTGCACCGCAAGCTACGTGGAAAAGGATATTGCCATGGCCAGCGTGCGTTTACTCGACTCAGCAGGCGTGGACTTCACCTACTTGGGAGAAAAGGAAAATTGCTGTGCCACGCCGATGCTGGTGGCGGGTAAGTGGGATGTGTTTATCGAAACGATGAAAAAGAACGTCCAGGCGGTCAAGGAGGCTGGCGCCGATACGGTAATCAGCTCCTGTCCTGCATGCGACATGATGTGGCGGCAAGTCTATCCGGTCTGGGCGAAGAATCTCGGCATTGAGTATGGTATAAGAGCCAGGCATTACAGCGAGATTTTGTCAGAGAAGATTAAGGCTGGCACATTTGAGTTTCCTGCCAATGCCATGCGACCTGTGACGGTCACCTGGCATGATTCGTGCCATATTGGTCGGGTTTCAGGGGTGTATGAGCCACCAAGGGATGTGATCAAGGCTATCCCGAATGTAAAATTTGTCGAGATGAGCCATAACCGTGAGAATGCCCACTGCTGTGGCTCAGTCTTGACTCTGATTAAAGATCCTAAAGTGGCTGCTGAAATCGGCAAAGTTCGTCTGGAAGAGGCAGTTGAGGCTGGTGCAGAAAAAGTGCTGGCGCTGTGCCCGTGCTGCGAATTCCAGTTCCGAGTCACTGTCGATAAGAAGAAAGTTCCAATGGAGATCGTGGATTTAGCTCGCTTTGCCTCATCCGCACTCGGCTACGAATTCCCGGATCCGCACCCGGAAGTGCGAGCACAGTGG
>JALHUP010000372.1 GCA_022866585.1 Candidatus Zixiibacteriota bacterium
ATAGTTGTGGTCATCATCGCCCTGGGCATAGTAATTTGGCTGATACGCAGGTTCATATACAGCAGGAAGACGACTGTAAAAGAATGAGGATTTTGCGGCTTAAAAGAGGGAACCATCAAATTGTTATGAAACTTTGTAAATCGGAAAGTCGTATCATAAACTTGTGATATTGATCAGGCCCTTTTGAATTGGGAATGTAAGTGGGAACCAAGTCAAAGATTTCAATCGCCAAAGCGGAAAAGAACCTACTCCTACACCTTACATCTTACACTTTTTACCTTTCACCTATTTCCAGAGGAGGTTAAAGATGAGAACTATCAAGTTTATCTCTTCAATTCTTATTTTTTTGATCTTTTTAACTTCTTCCGGTTTTTGTTACCAATCCCCAACCGAAAGTTCTGTTCTTCCTTATAATTCTGTTGCTACCTCCGATGATATATTTGCTATAAAGTATAATCCCGCTGGCTTGGGACTAAGAAGAGGTTTTCAATCCGCCTTCTTTCACACCTATTCTGACTCAAGCTTTGAAGGGGATAATGCTTGGCTTCTTTCTGTAGGATCTTTAGGATTTTCTGCCGAATGGTTGGGCAACGTAACTTCGCTAACCTATCGAAAATATACCTTAGCCAGTGGAGGAAAATTCGCAGATGGATTTTATTGGGGATCGAGCTATAGCTGGTTTGGGTCGAGATACAAAGATTACGACAAGCTCTCCTCTTGGAGACTCGGACTCCTCTTGCGACCTTTTAAATTTGTTTCCTTCGGAGCAACTGCCCAAGATCTTAATCGTCCCCGGCTTAGAGGAGAAAGAACTGACATTTCCTTTAATTGTGGTCTGGCAATAAGGCCGATAGGGGATAGGTTGACTTTATCTGTGGATGGATCGATGACCGAAAAAGAAAAGTTAGAAGATGCCTCGACAAGATACAAAGCGGAGTTGGAACCCTTTGATGGCTTCGTCATCTCCGGGGATATTGATAATGACGGAAACTTCGGAATAGGGGGGAGGATCAACCTTCCCAATCTGGGTGTGGGTTCTTATAATTCTATAACAAAAAACCATGATTTTAATCAAGGGATGACTTTCGTCAATTTGTCCGAAGATAGATATCGCACCTTGCTTCAAAGAAGAGACAATTTTGTGGAGCTTAGACTTTCGGGCCAGATAGTGGAGGAAAATACCCGAGCAGGAATCTTTGGGAAAAAGAAACCAACCGTGATGGATTTGCTTAACGAAATTGGAAGGGCAAAAGAGGATGAAGCGATTAAAGGCATGATCCTTCGGATTGATCCATTAGACATGGGGCTGGCAAAAACCCAGGAGATCAGGGAGGCGATTTTAGATTTCAAGGGAAGTGGCAAAAGCGTATTTGCTTATATGGAATTTGGGGGGAATAAGGAATACTATATTGCTACCGTGGCTGACAGGATCGCAATGATGCCCACCGGATATTTGATGTTTACAGGGCTGGAAGCTGAAGTCACCTTTATCAAAGGAACCTTAGACAAGCTGGGAATTGTAGCAGATTTAGAGCACATTGGAGATTATAAGACTGCTTCGGATCTGGTCACCAGAGACAGCATGTCTGAGGCACACCGAGAGGTGGTCAACTCCCTTCTGGATGATATGTATGATCAGATCACCAAAGATATAGCTTTTCAGAAGGGATGGACGCAAGAGGAAGTGAAGTCTAAGATCGATCAAGGACCGTTTACCGCCTCCGAAGCTTATAAGGCAAATTTGGTGGACACCTTGATCTTTTATGACCAAATAGATGATCTGGTTAAACAGGTGGTCGGTAAAAAGCCTCACCGGATAAATGATAAAAGATATGGGGGGCGTACCTATTACAAATACAGCTGGGCTATTCCTCCTAAGGTTGCGGTCATATTTGCCACTGGTTCGATTTTGGAAGGTGAAAGTGGAAAAAATTTCCTTTTAGGGGATATTATGGGATCTGAAACCATAGCCAATGCCATTAGGAGTGCTCGTGAGGATAAAACCGTCAAGGCTATTATCTTCCGAGTTGACAGCCGGGGCGGATCAGGCATGGCTTCTGACGTGATCTTAAGGGAAATCATCCGCACCAAAGGAAAGAAGCCTTTCATCGTCTCCATGTCGGACGTGGCTGGATCAGGAGGGTATTGGATTTCCTGTGCCGCCGACACCATCCTCTCACTTCCGGGAACCTATACCGGCTCTATTGGAGTAATCAGCGGCAAATTAAGTTTACAAGGCTTATATGAAAAGATCGGTTTTACTAAAGAGACGGTCAAAAGAGGAAAGCATGCCGATTTTTTCACCACCACTCGCCAGTTCACGGATGAAGAAAGAGAAATGGTCAAACGTTGGACCAGGGAAGCTTATGATGATTTTGTGCAGAAAGTGGCAGAAGGTCGGAAGATGTCTTATGAACAAGTGGATGCCGTTGGGAGAGGCAGAGTATGGACCGGAAGGCAAGCCAAGGGAAATGGGTTGGTGGATGAATTGGGAGGACTGAACTTGGCTTTAGCCATCGCTAAGGAAAAAGCAGGTATACCCCAGGATGCTGAGGTCGAAATCCTTAGCTTGCCCAAAGGAAGAGGAGGGCTTAAAGTTAGCTTTGAGAATATGTTTTCATTCTCACCTGATTTGAATTCCCTCGTGGAGAAACTTAAAGAGAGTAATGTTTTTGAGAATGATCAAA
>JALHUP010000373.1 GCA_022866585.1 Candidatus Zixiibacteriota bacterium
CTAGGTCATGATTAGCTTTTGGGAAAGAGGAGTGTTAAGTTTCAGTTTCACTTAAATCAAGAAAGGTCTCATCGGTACATATTAATTTCTTGGAGGTGAATGAATGACTTTTTATGAGAGATTGATGAATCTGGACCGGAGATGGGTTTATCTCGTGGTGGGAATAGCGGTGATCATTCCCGCTTTATATCCATTCGTGGTTCCTGTATATGTTACGCCAGAGACGAAAGCTATTTACGACTTTGTGGAGAGTTTAAAGCCGGGAGATATTCTGTTTCTGGCGATAGACTATGATCCCCAAGCCATGGCGGAAACACACCCTATGGCTCAATCCATCATGCGTCAGTGTTTTTCCAAAAATGTTAAGCTAATTATCTCCGCCCTTTCTCAGAATGGACCAGGGATGGCAGAACAGTTGATAAGCGAACAGGCCAAAGAATTCAACAAAAAAAGTGGGATAGATTACTGTTATTTAGGCTACAAGCCTTATCCGGGCATAGTCATTCTGTTAATGGGTCAAAACTTCCGAATTCCATTTCCCGCAGACTATTACGGAGTCCCTTTGGATTCCCTCCCCATGATGCGAGGTGTCCGGAATTATGATAATGTGAAGGCGGTAATCGACATTTCCGCAACCAGTGGCACCGACTACTGGATCCTCTATGCCAACGGACGTTACAATGTGAAACTAGCCATCGGCGTCACCGGGGTGATGACCGCTAATTATTATCCCTATTACCAGTCCGGGCAGATATTTGGCTTGATGGGAGGACTAAAGGGAGCCTCAGAATACGAAACTTTGTCCAAACAGGGGGATCGAGCTATAAAGATGATGAGCATCCAGACCACTGCTCATATCGTTATCATTCTTTTCATCGTCGTGGGTAACATTGGCTATTTCATGTCCAGAAAAAAGAAAAAACAATAAGGAGGATGAAGCATGGATCTTTTGACAATAATAGGGAATACCCTTGCCTTGATTTTGACTTTATGTATTTTTTCCTTCCTTTACAAAGATAATCCTTTTTATAAATTTGCCGAGCATTTGGTGGTCGGAGTTTCAGCCGGCTATTTTGCGGTCCTCATTTACTTCACTGGATTCATTCCTAAGGTTTGGGATCCCGTCACCAAAAAAAATGAGTGGTGGTATATTTTACCAGCAATTTTAGGAATTATGACCTGGACCCGCTTTTTAAAAAAGTGGTCTTGGATTTCCCGCTTCTCCATTGCCTTTTACATGGGGATTGCGGTCGGGGTGTCTATGCCGCTGGACATGCAAGGGAGGGTCATAAGACAACTGAGCGCCACCATGCTCCCCGTGCATTTGATGAACTTGCAAGGGATCTGGAACCTTTTGATTGTTCTGGGAGTGCTCTGTGGCTTGGTCTATTTCTTCTTCTCATTGGAACATAAAGGGGTGGTGGGAGGAGCCGCCAGTGTGGGAATCTG
This sequence comes from Candidatus Zixiibacteriota bacterium, assembly GCA_022866585.1. Classification (GTDB taxonomy): domain Bacteria; phylum Zixibacteria; class MSB-5A5; order MSB-5A5; family SM1-73; genus SM1-73. Next base: position 1,450 of record JALHUP010000373.1, read on the forward strand.
GATTCTTATGATCGGCTTCGGCGCTGGGTTTGGATTGACCGTGATGGGAAGAGTTTCCCTTCTGGCAGATAGAATTCAATTCATGCGTGAGTGGTATCTCATGGTGATTAAAGGGGTCACCGGAGGATGAAGAACGCTATTATGTAGTTGCCTGATTTATCGGGCTACCACGATACCTTGACCTCACCCTCTATTTCCCCTTCTCCTTATTAAAGAGAAGGAGATTCAGGGGGAGAAGTTAATAGAATCTATCGAAATATGAGAATTCCTCATCTTTTGAGACTATTCTTCGTTTCTTGTATATTTCTCTTAGTAGATTTCTCCCTATCAGTCGCCCAGGAGGATTTATCCAAAAGCTGGTTCAATCTTCACCGGGTGAACATGCTGATCTTTCTCGTTTTCTTTTTCGCAGTGATAATCTATTTTATCGAAAGAGCAAAAAGAGGAAAGAGTTTGTTTATCAGACGCATCGCGGGGCTGGATGCTATCGAGGAGGCGGTAGGAAGAGCTACCGAGATGGGCAAGCCGGTGCTTTTCATATCAGGAATTGAGGATGTGGATCAAATTCAGACGGTTGCGGCTATGATAATCCTGGGGAACGTGGCTAAGATGGTGGCAGGCTACGATACTCCCTTGTTGGTCCCCATATGCCAGCCATTCGTGGTTCCGGTAGCAGAAGAGAGAGTAAAGGAGGGATATGCCAGTGCGGGCAAACCAGAAGCATACAACAGAGACAACGTTCGTTATATCTCTTCCGAGCAGTTTGCCTATGCGGCGGGAGTGAACGGGATAATGCTAAGAGAAAGGCCCGCCGCCAACTTGATGTTCGGTTCATTTTACGCCGAGTCGCTGGTGATGGCGGAGACCGGGTTTTCAACCGGCGCCATTCAGGTTGCGGGCACAGCTAACATACATCAACTTCCTTTCTTCGTGGTAGCTTGTGACTACACTATAATTGGCGAGGAGCTTTTTGCCACCTCGGCTTATCTTTCAAAGGAGCCTAAGCTTTTGGGAAGCTTAAAAGGATCGGATTTAGTGAAAGCCATTATCATAGGTTTTTTAACTTTAGGAGCTGTTTTAGAGACATTTGGCATAACCCATTTCACCCGCTGGTTTTTCATAGAGTGAATGGATTATGAACAAATTTAGCTTTAGGGATGTAATTAAGTAATGAACAAAATAAAGGACAAAAAGGTTAAGTATATCATTAATAATTATCTCGACAAAATAAAAGACCTTTTTAGTCCCCAAGAGATATGGCTTTGGGGATCCAGAATATACGGGACTCCTACGCCTTATAGTGATGTGGATATGATTATCGTCTCTCCTAAATTTGGTAAAATAAGATTTCTTAAAAGAAGATCCACTTTTTTGAGAGAAACAGGTTTGCTTTATGATAAAAAGGCAGAGGTGGTGGATGCTTTGTGTTATTCTCCAGAAGAATTTGAAAGAAGAAAAAACACTATGGGGATAGTGAGTGAAGCTTTGGTAAAAGGAATAAGGATAGCCTAAAAAGAGGTTTTTATGCGACGTGAGATACCGATAGCCATCTGTTTATTAGCAGGCCTTTCCTTCATACTGGAATATTTTATCCCTCACCGGCAGGTGCTCTCCATTTTTGAGACTATCCGCCAATGGTCCATAATCGTGATCGCCTTTGCCTATGTGCTGGGCCTCTCCAATTTAGTGAGGGTCAATTTTCATGTGATCCAAAAAAAGCAAAGGGATTGGCTTTATAAGATCATTCTGGTCTTGGGCGTTTTCTTCACGCTAATTGTGGGGATCATCCCCTACTTTGGAGGAATACAAGAGGGAACTATCTTCGATTGGATCTACTATTACGCTCAATATCCTCTCCAGGCTACTATGTTTTCGCTTTTGGCGTTTTTCATCGCCTCAGCCGCATTTCGCGCTTTTCGGATCAGAACCTTTCAGGCTTCGCTTCTGGCGATAACTGCCGTTTTAGTGATGATTGGAAGAGTACCGGTGGGAGAAAAGCTGTGGCCTGGTTTTCCCGACTTCATCGAATGGATAATGAACGTTCCCCAGTTAGCAGGTAAAAGAGCCATCATGATCGGCGCCGCTCTGGGAGCGATTTCCACCGCCTTAAAGGTCCTGACCGGATTGGAAAGAACATATTTAGGAGGAGATTGATTTATTTAGGAGTAGCAAGACTTGTCTTGCGTCTTATAACTATGGAGAGTAATCTCTTCTACTCCAAATTTCAGAAACATGAGAGTTAGCCGAAATGTAGGGGTGAAAAAAATTGAAGGACATAATTTCTTGTATTGAACAACTTCGCTTGAAACTGGATAGGCATAGAAGGGAAGACCTAAAGGAGTATCCGACACGAACGATATTTATAGATCCTCTATTACAGGCTCTTGGCTGGGATGTAAGGGAGCCCGATGAGGTTCAACTTGAATATCCAACAATTGACGGAAAATCTGTTGACTATGCACCCAAATTAAATCGTAAGCCAGTTTTGTTCATAGAAGCAAAGCCGTTGAATGATGCACTTGCCGATGTAAAAGCTATTACACAAGTTGTTGGTTATGCTGCAAATGCTGGTGTTGAATGGTGTATCCTTACTAACGGTGTTACTTACAAAGTCTATCGAAGTACAGAAAAGGCAGAGGCTCCTGATAAGTTGCTTTTTGAAGTCTCAATAGATCCAAAGCAAGACGAAGGTAAGTCAGTTCAACAAATCGCAGAGCAATTCAGCCGTTTCTCCCGAGATGCAATGGCCCGAGGCGTACTCGATCAAATTGGCGAGCAAGTTTTCACTACGGGAAAGATAAGAAAGGCTCTGGATAAGCTCTTTCTTGACCCCCCGGCTACTCTGATTAGGCTCATACGTTCAGCTGTTCGGGATGAATCAATTAAGCCCATTCAAATTAAGACGGCACTTACAAGATTATGGGCTCAATCATCAGAGGTGGAGGTTCCTTCAACTGCTCCTGTCGATGTGGTATCCATAACAACAAAACCGACTATTGGAAAGCATAAAAGGGGTAAAGACTATGGAGAGGAATATCATATAAAAGGAAAACCACGGGAAGTCATCGAACTCTTTAGAACTATTGACAAATTTTGTAAAGAACTAGATCCGAGCAACGTTCAGAAAAGACATCTTGCCAAACATATAAATTATATGTATGGAAAAGCCATTTTTTGCTGCGTCCATGTTCAGAAAAGTGGGCTTCGTATTTGGTTGAAACTGAATTATTCACGGTTAGAAAATCCACCTAACTACGTTCGTGATGTTTCTAACATAGGGCATTGGGGAGTTGGAGACGTTGAGCTTGGAATAGATAGTCTTGAAAAACTACAGGTGGCTAAATCTTTCATACAACAATCTTTCGAGGAAAATAAATGATTGCATATACACTTCGACTAATATGGCATAAAAGGTTCATCCGCCAAAGGCGGACTCACCCAAATTTTCGCTTTGCAAAAACTTCTTTTATGCTGGGAACGATATGATTAAGAAAATACTGGAAAAACTGGAAACCCTTGATCGGCGGATAATATTTATCTTTGTTTTCTTATCCATCGCGATCACTTTGCTTTTTCCAGTTAATATAGAGTTTTCCGTCACGCCGCCGGTGAAAAGTTTTTATAATGCCATCGAGTCTTTACCCCCGGGGTCTAAAGTGTTGGTCTCCTGCGATTATGATCCGGGTTCGATGCCGGAGCTTTACCCCATGAACGTGGCGGCATTCTATCAGCTTTTCCGTAAGAATTTGAAGGTGATCACCATCCAACTATGGGCGACTGGGACACCTTTGGTGGAGAGAGCTATGAGCGAGGTCTTAAAGGATTTTCCGGATAAGAAATATGGGGTGGACTGGGTCAATTTGGGGTTCAAAGAGGGAAGAGAAGTGGTGATGGTCTCTATGGGAACCAGCATCCCTAAAACCTTTCCTACC
>JALHUP010000374.1 GCA_022866585.1 Candidatus Zixiibacteriota bacterium
AAGGTAAGCTTGGGAGCCTCACCAGACACGGTGATGATGCCTAATTTGGCTGGCAAAAGTCTGGAAGAGGCAAAAAACATCTTAAAAGAACTTAGCTTGGAGATTGGGGAAACAAGATATGAGGTTAAAAGCGAACTTCCTCCTGGAATCATCTTAGAGCAGTTTCCTGAAGAAGGAACCAAGATTCAACGGGGATCCAATGTAGAGTTAACAGTAAGCACCAAGGGGAAAAATTAGTTAATGATTCATCGTTGGAGTAAACTGAGTTTTCGAAGCTCGTCTCTCGGGGACGATGCCAATATCGAAGCTCGAAGTTTGACGCTTGAATCTGGAATAAGTAATTCTCGAGCTTCGAATTACGATAAACGAGTATCGACTTGTGGTGAGCGGAGTCGAACTATACGAGCCTCGCCAACGAAAAACGATAAACGAATTCCATGAGGTAAACAAATGATAAAAATAGCGCCATCTTTGTTGTCTGCCGATTTCAGAAATATCGAAAAAGAGATTAAGAAAGTCGAAAAATGCGGGGTGGATCTTTTGCACTTAGATATCATGGATGGGCATTTTGTGCCCAACATCACCTTTGGTCCCATGATCGTCAAAGCCATAAATGAGTGCACCAAACTTCCTCTGGATGTCCACCTAATGATCGAGAATCCAGATTCTTATGTGGAATCCTTTGTAAAAAGTGGAGCAGATTATCTCACCGTGAGCATTGAGGCTTGCCGGCATCTTCACCGCACCATAAGCCTGATCAAAAGTTTTAATGTCAAGGTGGGTTGTGCTCTAAATCCTGCCACCTCCTTCTGTATGGTCAAGCCGATCTTAAAGGATTTGGATTTGCTGTTATTGATGACGGTCAACCCAGGATTTGGGGGACAGAAATTCATTGAATCGGTTCTTTCCAAGATAAGCCAAGCTAAGAAATTCATAGAAGAACATAAGCTGAAAACGAAAATACAGGTGGATGGAGGCATAAATCCTCAAACCGCCAGGCTGGTAAAAAAGGCAGGAGCTACTATATTGGTAGCAGGAGATGCCATATTTAAAAGCAAGAATTATTGCAAAGTGATCCAAGATTTGAGAAAGTGAAAGGGGTAAAAATTATGTTGCGTAATTCTTTTAGGGGATTATATTAAAAATTCTGAGCTTAACCGGTTTGAAGCCCACCGGAGTAGGAAGAGGTTGTTTCCTCCCAGTGTATCTTTGAATCTAAGAAGAAAAAGACATTTTGAAATTTTAAGGACCCGGCAAAAAATATGTTTGAAGATTTGACCAGCAAATTAGAAGGCATTTTTAAAAAGCTTCGCGGTCACGGACGCCTTTCAGAAGATAATATTAAGGATGCTTTGAAAGAGGTGAGGCGCGCACTTCTGGAGGCAGATGTCAATTACAAAGTGGTGAAAGATTTCATTAGCCAGGTGGAAACACAGGCAATTGGTCAGGAAGTCCTTCGGAGTATCACCCCCGGACAGCAGGTTATCAAAATAGTCTATGATGAGTTAACCAATCTTTTGGGCAAGGAAAGAGTAGAGGTGAGATTTTCTCCCCAGCCTCCTACCATCTTCATACTGGTAGGTTTGCAAGGATCTGGCAAGACCACCGCCTGTGGAAAGCTGGCTCGATATTATAGAAAAAAGGGAAGATTTCCTCTTCTAGTGGCGGCAGATATCTATCGTCCCGCCGCAGTGGATCAGCTAAAAATTTTAGGGAAGAGTTTGGATTTGCCGGTTTTTTCGGCAAATAAAAATCCGGTAAAAATCTGTGAGGATTCAATTGACCAGGCTAAAAAGGATGGACGAGATTTGGTCATAATTGATACCGCAGGAAGATTGCATATTGATGAGCCTTTGATGCAGGAGCTTTTGGAGATAAAAAAAGCTGTATCCCCTCAGGAGATCATTCTGGTGGCAGATGCCATGACCGGTCAGGATGCGGTTAATATCGCCAAAACCTTTGAGGAGAAAATCGGTCTGGACGGAATATTTTTAACCAAAATGGATGGAGATGCCCGAGGAGGGGCCGCATTGTCCATAAGGGCGGTCACCGGGAAACCTATAAAGTTTGTGGGAACAGGTGAAAAGCTGGATGCTTTAGAAATGTTTCATCCGGATCGGATGGCTTCCCGGATTTTGGGAATGGGGGATGTGGTCTCTTTAGTCGAAAAAGCTGAAGAAGCCATAAGCTTGGAAGAAGCTGAAAAGTTAGAGAAAAAACTAAGAAAAGAAGTTTTCACTTTGGAAGATTTTTACGATCAGCTCCAGCAAATAAAAAAAATGGGACCTTTGGATTCGATCTTGGGGATGATTCCCGGATTGGGTGGAAAGGCGATGAAGGGGCTTTCGATTGATGAGAAAGCTATGCTTCGAGTGGAGGCAATGATAAACTCTATGACCAAAGAAGAAAGACTAAAGCCCCATCTTATCGACGGAAGTCGAAGGAAACGGATCGCTAAGGGGAGTGGCACCACGGTGCAGGATGTGAACAAGCTTTTGAAACAATTTTTTATGATGCAGAAGATGATAAAAAACATAGGCAAGATGGACTCAAGCAAATTCGATAAAGGACTTTTATCATTCCATTAAAATGGCTGTCCCCTCTCCCCTTGTGGGAGAGGGATAGGGAGAGGGGGTAACTTAGTCTGAAGAATAAATGCACTTATATTAACAAACTTCAAACTCTTTTAACTGGAGGTAAATTTGGCGGCAAAGATAAGATTGAGAAGAATGGGAGCCAAGAAGAGACCCACGTATAGATTTGTGGCCACAGATTCGCGAATGCCTCGGGACGGCAGGTTCATTGAAATTCTGGGACATTATAATCCGATTGAAAAACCAGCCACGGTCAACGTGAATGAGGAAAAGGTTTTTTATTGGCTGAAACAGGGAGCTATCCCCAGCGATACGGCAAAAAGTCTTTTCAAGCAGATCGGGCTTTTAAGAAAATGGGAAATGGTTCAAAAAGGAGAAGACGTTTCACAAATAGCCTTAGCCACGCAACTAAAAGAGAGAGCCAAGAAGAAAAAGAAGAGAGAAAAAAAGGCTGAAGCAGGTCCCCCTGCGGCAGAGGGAGTGGCGAAAGAGCCAGAGAAAAAAAAGGCAAAATCCGAATCTGGATCCACAGGACCTGAAGAAGCTGCACCCAGCGCAAAAGCCGAAGAACCAAAAGAGGAAAAGAAAGAGTCAGGAGAATCTTAACTACCGGAATAATTCAAAGCAGATCGAAAAGATTCCGGAATTGAAGTGTCCCGCCTTAGGGACTGTTGAAAAAGTGTTTTTGGAGTGCGAAAGCTTGTCGGAGCGAAGCATAGATCCCGCTTTGCGGGGCTTTTGCGGTTTTTAAGTTGGCTCTGGAATTCCAATTCCCGAACCAACTTAGCGACAGATTTGCAGCGGACTACCGACCGCGGACGGCGGACATGAAAAGAATAACCATAGGTCAAATCTCCAAAGTGCGTGGAATCAAAGGGGAGATGGTGGTGGTTTCCTTGACCGATGATCCCAAAAGGTTTTCGTTGCTGGAAAAAGTATTAGTATCAAAAGATGAAAAGATAACCGAGTTTGTAGTGGAAAAAGTCCGAACTGAGCTAAAGACCAAAAAACTTAAAGAGATGGTGTTGCTCAAATTAAAAGGAGTGGAAAGTCCGGAGGAAGCAAAAAAGTTAGTGGGTAACTTTTTGGAAATAGAAAAAGAGGATGTGATCAAACTTCCAGAAGGGAGATATTTTATATTCGACATAATTGGATTGAAGGTAATCACCACCGAAGAGAAAGAGATAGGAATAGTTAAAGAGGTGATTTCGCTTCCGGCAAACGATGTGTATGTGGTGCAAGGAGAGAAAAAGGAATATGATATTCCTGCCCTCAAAGAGGTGGTGAAGAAGATTGATTTGGAAAGAAAGGTAATGATAATTGAACCTAAAGAGGGCTTGTTAGACTAATGCGGATAGATATTCTGACAATTTTCCCCAATATGTTTTCTGGACCCTTGAATGAAAGTTTGACAAAAAAGGCACAAGAGAAGAATTTAGTCGAAATTAAGATCCATGATATAAGGGATTTTGCTGAAGATAAACATCAAACTGTGGACGATACTCCATTTGGGGGTGGGGGTGGAATGGTGATGAGACTTGAGCCTCTGTGCAAAGCTTTGGAATCGATTTGGGACGAAAGCGAAGATATGAAGCAAACCTGTCTGATTTTGACTACTCCACAGGGAGAGATATTTTCTCAGGAAAAAGCAAAGGAATTGTCTTTGAAGAATCGTCTGGTCATAATTTGTGGACATTACAAGGGAGTGGACGAAAGGCTTGGTAAGCTTTATCCTCTGGAGGAGATATCTATTGGGGACTACGTTTTAACCGGCGGCGAGATTCCTGCTCTGATAATTTTGGATACAACAGTGAGATTGATTCCCGGAGTTCTGGGGGATTTCGAGTCCGCTCAGGCGGATTCGTTTTATGACGGAATTTTGGGTCCTCCTCAATATACTCGTCCTGCGGAATTCAGAGGATTGAAGGTTCCAGAGGTGCTATTATCCGGGGATCACGAAAAAATCAGACTGTGGCGTAAAAAAGAAGCCTTACAAAGGACTTTACAAAGACGGCCGGATTTAGTAAATTTAGATTTGCTTTCGGAGGAGGAGAAAAAGATTTTGGAGGAGATAAAAAGAGAAGTTAGAAGTGAGAAGTAAGAAGTTTTAGTTTTTAACTTCTAACTTCTGACTTCTAAACACGGAGGAAAACATGGACCCGATTGTCATAATTGAATCAAAATATCTGAAAGATAAACTTCCCGATTTCAATGCCGGGGATACTTTAAAGGTATATACAAGAATCAAAGAAGGGGATAAGGAGAGAACCCAGATATTTCAAGGGGTGGTGATTCAGAGAAGAGGCAAAGGATTGGGTGAGACGTTCACTTTAAGGAAAATCTCCAGCGGGGTGGCAGTAGAAAGGGTTTTCCCCTTACATTCACCCAATATCACCAAAATAGAGCGGACACGTGAAGGAAAGGTAAAGAGGGCAAAACTATTCTACCTGAGAGGACTCAAAGGAAAATCCGCTCGCATCAAGGAAAAGAAAAAAGAAGAGGAACAGGAGCAATAGTTCGTCACAGAGACCCTCTCCGTGATAAAGACAGTAAAGGTAACGGACAGGATGTCCACTACTAACCCACTTTGTTGGGGGGAGTGGTTTCTCTGGAGTGTCAAGCTTCAGCTTGACCTGTTCTTTGTTGGGGCAGGGGTTAAACCCCTGCCCCAACCTTTTAGGTGTCCCAAAAATTTCTATTTCTTAATAAAAAGCTCTGGGTCGATTTGAGTGTTGAAGTTAACCTCTAAGATTTTAGTCTCCGCTATCTTTTGTCCGTTGGCAAGGCTGGTAATGGAGAAAGGAGTTTTCACTCCGGATACTTCTCGATAATCGGAAAATATCTCCTCCACAGTAGCAGGACCCATCATCGTGGTTCCTTGATAAGATTCTTTCAAAGGCAGATGAGTCATCTGATCCACATACATCTTTAGCTGATTCCCAGCCGGATCAGAGATCAAAATGACGTCGACCTTTTTATCCTCTAAACTCTCCTCTCCCATAAATTGAGCTTTCAGATCGTCTGCCAAAAAGAGATGGAAATGACTTCGGAAAAACTCTGACCTAACCTCTTTTAATTGTGATTCAGGTAAATCCTGTGTGCCTTGAGGACTCATCATCCATCCTTTCTCTCCATCAAATACAGTGACTATGGTTCCAAAAGGCATGGATATCTCCTGCCTGATTTTATCAGGGAAAATATGAAAGCCGGTGGAAGAGAGTTGAAATTCCCCCTGGGGTGTGGAAACAGAAGTCTCAGTCTTTACGACTGAATTGGCTATCGACTTAAAAGCATCTTTTCCTCCCGAGGCGGATGTAACCTGATCTAATATTTCTTTCCCTTTAGCTAATGAGGCTGGAGTTGCTTCAAAAGATTCTATTGGAGCTTTCTTCTCCGTCCCGGATATATCTATGGTGTCCACCACTCCCAAGACAGACAAAGGCTGGTCAAAATCAGAGTCTTTGCCCACGGCTAAAATGACCAGATCGTTGGGATGAAGATGAGTTTGTGCCGCCCTTAAAATGTCCTGCTTGGTAACTTTCTGGATGTTCTCTTTAGTCTTCTGCAAAAAGTCCAAAGGAAATCCATAATATTCATACGTCAAGAGTCGGTTTACGATTTTTCCTTTATTATCGAATTGGAAGACAAAGGAATTCAAAAAAGTATTTTTTGCCATCTCCAGTTCCTCATCTGACACCTCTTGTTGGGAAATCCTTTTCACCTCCTCCATCATGGATTTGATCGCCTGTATGGTGGATTGGGATTTGGTTTCACAGTTAAGCGAGAGCAACCCAGGATAATCAAAATTACACTGGTAACCTCCTCCGACATGATAAGCCAGTCCTTGCTCAGAACGGACTTCTTTGAAGAGTCGCCCGGAGAAACTCCTTCCCAAGATGCTATTCATCACGGTCAAAGCAAAATAATCCGGATCATTCATCATTCCACCTGAGTGTCCTACACGAATGTTGGTCTGATTGATATCTTCTTTTTTGACTAAATGGACAGAAGGGCGAAAATGGTAATCCACTTTGGGTAGCTCTGGGAGATCGAGCTTAGCCGTTTTCCATTGGGCAAAAGCTATTTTGATCTTTTGAATCATTTCTGGGGTTTTAAAATCTCCCCATACACCCATGATTACCGAATTAGGGTGAAAATACTTCTGGTGAAAGGCGATCAGGTCATCTCGGGTGATATTATCGATGGTCTTATATTCAACGGTGCGGGCATAGACCGAGCTATCTCCATAAATGAGTTTACTAAACTCGCGGTCAGCGATCCATATGGGCAAGTCATTTCGGCGAGCAATCCAGCTTCTCTGGTTCATCTTCTCCAAATCTATCTTGTCTTGGGCAAATTGTGGATTCATCAAAATATCTGCTAATATGGGGAGCCCTCTGTCTATATCTTCCTTTAATACGGACATGTAAGCAGTGCCCTGGTTTAGATCGATTGAGGTCTCAATGGTGGCGCCCAGTCTATCCAGTTCCTCGTCGATCTGATCTCCATTCATCTTGGCAGTTCCCCCGGTTCTCATAACTGCCCCAGTAATCTCAGCCAACCCCACCTTGTCCGCCGGTTCATAAACAGAACCCACTCTGACCAAACAAGAAAGCTCAATCAAAGGAAGGTTATGATCCTCCACCAGAAAAAGTATCATTCCATTGGGAAGAACCTCCCTTTGGACTTCTGGTATCTTGAGTTCATGCAATGGTGGATATTTTAATTCCTTGTAACTTTTCTGCCCAAAACTGGTGGAGCAAATAATCAGAGATAAACTCAACACAAAAAACAAGAACCAAAGTTTTTTGATAAAACTTTTCATGGCTTTCTCCTTTCATAAGGCTCGAAACTCGGTTAGCGGTGGTGAAGCTCGTAACGACGCTCGAAACTGGAAGTGGAAAACTGGAAGATCTAATTGCGTATTCGCAGGAATGCTTTCCAAAGAAATCTTCGAGTGTCGAGCTTCTAAAGACGAGCTTCGATATTGAGCGAAGCGAAATCCGTAGGACGAGCCTCGTCACCGACATCCAAGCATCGAAACCAAGTTTACTTAATGGTCACCAATTCAGCCACGGTGCGGTTAGTTTTTTTGAAATATTCATTTGCTATCTTTTTTATGTCTTCTGCCGTTATCTGATTGATCTTGTCCAGTTGTTTAAATAGCTCCTTCCAATCTCCCCATACCGACTGATAAAAAGTAAGCTGCATTGCCAATCCTTGATTGGATTCAAGCTGTCTGATGAAATTTGCCCTGGTTCTGGTTTTAATGGCTTTCAAATCCTCGGGTGTGATAAGCTCAGTTTTCAACTTTTCGATCTCTTCATAGATTGCATCCTCACACTCCTGGTTTGTATGATCTTTTGAAGGCACGGCCGCGAACATAAAAAGGTTAGGGTACTTCTCTCCCGGCATTCCTGGACCACCAAATGCGCCTATGGCGATTTTTTTCTCCTTCACCAGACTTTTATAAAGACGTGAACTTCTTCCACTTGACAGGTAATCGGAGATGGCATCCAATAGTGGCTTATCCGGATGGGTAGCGTTGGGGATGTGATACCCGATTGCTACAATTGGCTGAGACTTGTCCTCCACCTCCACCCGGCGCTCACCCAATTGTTCTGGTTCGACCGTTACCACTGGTTTGGGCTCGGGACCTCTGGGAATGCGACCCCAATAAGTTTCTGCCAATTTGATGACCTCCTGAGGCTTCACATCTCCCACAATTCCGATGATGAGATTATTGGGGGAGTAATGTTCCTTGAAATAGTTTTCTGCTTCCTGGCGGGTCAAAGACTGAATATCTGACATGTGTCCTACCAGTGGTTCACCATAAGGATGTGCCTTGAAAGCTATAGCCAAAAATTCCTCAAAGAGTTTTCCATAGGGACTACTTTCCGTTCTCAACCTCCTCTCTTCCATCACCACGTCTTTCTCCTTATAGAACTCTCTTAGGACCGGATTCAAAAATCGGTCAGACTCCAAAGACATCCACAGCTCCAGTTTATTGGAAGGCAGATTGTAGTAATAGACGGTAGCGTCATAACTGGTTCCCGCATTCAGACCCACTCCTCCTTCTTCTTGCACCACCGTACCGAACTCATTGCTCTCCACATAAACTCTTGCCTCATCTTGCGCCTTGGTGAACTCCTCTCCCAAGCTTTTCAATCTCTCTTGGTCTGCCCTATTCTCCTTCTGTCTCTCCTTCAAAATCTCATTAAAGAGACTATCCTCTTTGTGCATAGCCTTAATTTCTGCAGGATAATCTTTAGTGCCAACGGTTCTAGTTCCTTTAAAAGCCATGTGCTCAAACACATGCGAAATCCCAGTTATCCCTTTGGATTCATTTACCCCGCCCACATTGGCATAAGTGGAAAAGGAGACCACTGGAGCTTCGTGTCTTTCCATGATGATCAACTTCAGCCCGTTGGAAAGGGTGTATTCGACCACGCTTTTTTCCAGGTCCTCAAACCCTTGGGCAAAACATAAAGCTGAGAGCACCAAAACCAATACGATTATCCCAATCCAGTTTATCTTTTTACCCATAAAATCAACCTCCTTTGAGTTTTTTAGAAAGTTTCATTCTATTCAAATTCGACCATAACTTCGGATTCGATTATCCGGTTTTTTTAATTTATTCAAAGATAATCTTGCTGTCAACAAAATCTTTCAATTTTGCAAAAATATATTTCACGGTAGTTTGCTTTTTTAGATTTTATTCTCGGCTATCCCTCTATGGGGAAACCCGACCTGCAAAAGATTTTTTTAAATTTTCTTTACAAACAAAAACCTTTTCTTTATAATTTAACCGCAAAATTTGAACATGGAATGGAAGGATTAGAATCGTATGACTAAATTAGCTGAGGACATGCTTGTTTACGAAAAAAAGTTCTGGAAGGAAGGTTGGGAATTGGTTGCGGGGGTAGATGAAGTGGGGAGAGGTCCTCTGGCTGGTCCGGTGGTGGCGGCTTGCGTGATTTTTCCTAAAAATTTCTTTCTGCCCGGAGTGGATGATTCCAAAAAGCTGACTAAAATAAAAAGAGAAAAGCTCTTCGAGCAGATCATGGATAACGCTATTGATGTGGGAATTGGAATAGTTCGGGAAAAGACCATCGACCGGGTTAACATATTAAATGCTTCTTTAAAGGCGATGTGGAAGGCAGTGAAAAAACTAAAGACCCCTCCTCAATTGGTATTGATCGATGGGAATCAGAAAATACCGAACTTGCCCTTCCCTCAGATAACCATTGTGAAAGGGGATTCCAAAAGTATGTCTATAGCTTCTGCCTCCATCGTGGCTAAGGTCACCCGGGACAAAATCATGCTCAACTACCACAAAAAATATCCACAATTTTTTTTCGCTGAGAATAAGGGTTATTCCACTAAATTACATCTGGAAGCTTTAAAAACATTCGGTCCTTGCAAGATTCACCGGAGATCTTTTAAAATCATACAACTTTTGGAAACGAATCAAATGGTTTTTGAAATAATGTGATTTTGAAGTTATTGGGACAGGGACAAGCCCTGTCCCTACACGAATACAGGATGGATATAGCCAAGAAACTTTTCTGTTTTCTGATTTTTTCTTTTTATTCATTTCCTGCCTTCGCCGCATTTGATAATTGTGGCACAAGTGCTAAAGCCTTAAGCTTGGGGGATGCCGCCATAGCCTTAGTAGATGAAGCGTCGGTCATCTCTACAAATCCCGGAGGGTTAGGATTTTTCAAAAAAATAGGATTTCAAGCCAGCCTCTCCCGACTTTTTGATTTAGACGAGCTTTCCGAAAAAGAATTTTACTTGGTTTATCCTTTCAAGTCTTTTTCTTTTGGGGGAGGAACCTATATTTTTGGCAAAACTGATTATTACCAGGAGATGGTTTTAACCTTGGCAATTGGCTATGAACTAAAAGATTATCTCTCCTTTGGTTCAAATGTAAAATATATGCGGGTTTCCTTCTCGCCGACCTGTAAGGCTCTTTCCGCTTGGGGAACGGATTTTGGAACGGTAGTCAAATTCAATAATAAAATTCAATTGGGAGCGGTGGTAAAAAACTTCAATCAACCTGAGTTTTTGGATAATTCCGATGATATACCGACCATTTTCTCATCCGGCATAGCGGTTTTTCCTTATGAAGAAGTTAATCTGGTTTTTGATTTTTCTTATGATAAAAGATACAAAGGTCAACTTCATTTCGGTCAAGAGGTAAAGCTTATTAAGAATCTTCCTTTGAGATTTGGCATTCAAACCTCGCCGGCTCGATATGCCTTGGGAGTGGGATTTAATTTTGAGAAAATGAATGTAGATTATGCTTACTTAAACCATCCGGTTTTGGGAGGATCCCACAAGGTTAGTTTTTCACTGTCGTGGGGAAGTAAAATTGCAAAATAGCTGACCTCACCCCCTTTCTCCCCCTCTCCATTTTATGGAGAGGGGGATGGGGGGAGAGGTAAGAACTTGGCACCTGTTTCTATAAACACCGCCTGATC
>JALHUP010000375.1 GCA_022866585.1 Candidatus Zixiibacteriota bacterium
GTAGACTTTTCAGACAAGGCAATCACACTGGCAAAATCTTTAAGCAAAGAATTAGGAATAGAGGCAAAATTAGTCTGCTCAAATATCTACGATCTTCCAAAAGTATTAACCGGCAAGTTTGATATTGTGTTCACTTCTTATGGGGTTTTATGTTGGCTTCCCGACATATCCGAGTGGGCAAAAGTTATTGCACATTTTCTTAAGCCCGCAGGAACTTTTTATATAATTGAAGCCCATCCTTTTACTAATGTTTTTGAAAATGAAAGCTACACTACTGAATTGAAATTTGATCATTCATATTTCTATTCACCCCAACCGACAAAATACGAGCCGGATGGCTCTTATGCCGATAGAACTGCCAAAGTTGTTAATCCCTCGTACGAATGGACACATGGTCTTAGTGACATTATCAATGCCCTCATCTCTGTCGGTTTGAAAATCGAATTCGTGCACGAGTTTCCTTTTTGTAATTACGACCATTTTCCATTTTTGGAACAGGGTAAAGATGAAAAATGGAGATTAAAAGAAAACAGAGAAATCATTCCACTGATGTTTTCGCTCAAGGCAACAAAAATGTAAGGGCGGAGCTTCAGCTCCGTCCTTTGGAGTGTCAAGCTTCAGCTTGACCGGGTGGTGGAAGGGAAGAAAGAAACAGGCGAATCTTCCGCCGAAGGCGGATCCGCCTCTGGCGGAAAAGATTCGCCCCTACATCTAAACCAAATATGTAGACTTAAAATGGAATCTATCAACCTAATAATTAAAAACGCCTGTCAGCTTCTCACGCTGAGATCGGGTCAAAAGGGGCCCCGGACTGGTGAGCATTTAGCGGATTTGGGGATAATTGAGAATGGAGCGGTGGCGATCTCTGGTGATAAAATTGTGGCGGTAGGAAAAACCAATGAGGTTTTGGGTAAGGTTAGCATTGGGAAGAAAACGAAAGTCATTGATGCAAAAAATAAAGTGGTTTTACCCGGCTTTGTGGACTGTCATACTCATCCGGTTTTCGCCAATACCAGAGAAGATGAATTTGAGATGAGGATAAAGGGGAAAACTTATCAGGAGATCGCCGCCTCTGGTGGAGGGATCAAATCCAGCGTCAAAGCCTTAAGATCGAAATCAAAAAAAGAGTTAATTCAATTAGCTCTCCCTCGTCTCGACAGAATGCTATCTTATGGAACCACAACCATTGAGGCAAAAAGTGGATACGGTCTCTCATTGGAAGATGAGATCAAGATGCTGGAGGTGATAAAAGAACTAAATAAAATTCATCCCATAGATTTGATCCCCACTTTCTTAGGCGCACATGAGATTCCTGAAGAATACAAGAATAATAGAAAAGAATATATCAAACTGATCATCGAAAAGATGATTCCGGAGGTGGCAAAAAGAAAATTAGCTGTCTTCTGCGATGTTTTCTGTGAAAAAGGGATTTTCGACATTGAGGAATCAAGGGAGATTTTGAAAGCGGCTAAAAATCATGGATTTAAGTTGAAGCTTCATGCGGATCAGCTTTCATCTTTGGGTGGATCAAAATTAGCGGCTGAAGTGGGTGCAATTTCCGCCGATCATCTGGAGTTTATCGATGACGACGGAATCGAAAAAATGAAAAAGTCAGGTGTGATTGGGGTCCTGTTGCCGGGAGCTTGTTTTGGATTAGGAATAAAAGAGTATCCCCCCGCACGAAAGATGATCGAGAGAGGATTGCCTGTGGCATTAGCCACGGATTTTAATCCGGGGAGTTCCATGACCGAATCCATGCCCATGATCTTGAGCTTAGCCTGCCTTATGATGCGAATGACCCCAGCCGAGGCTATCGTGGCTTCAACTATAAATTCAGCTTATGCCGTAAATAAAGGAAACGAGATCGGAAGCATCGAGGTTGGCAAAAAGGCTGATTTAGTGATCTGGAATGTTCAAAACTATAAAGAGATTCCGTATCGTTATGGCGTGAATTTAGTCGATCACGTGATAAAAAACGGTGAAATAATTCCCGCTCCCCACCGACAAGATTTGACAAGGCGGAATCCAGTTTGAGAAACATATTATTGTTTTTATTTTCCAGGAGGCACTGTTTATGCAATTTTTCTTAAACCGTAAAGACAACGAGTATATGAAGATTCTACTCAAGGAACTTAATATCGAGCGTCTTATACAGACCTCGTTTCCAGTCGAAGAGCCAAAAGTAAAGGACGGCAAGACTTTCAATCGCTGTTGTAGGATAGACTATCTTGGGGCAACTGGCACGACTTTGTTAGACATCGGTGGTAATTATTTTCCACCAGATGCAGCCCAGGCACTGGAAAAGATGTTCCTCAACGTTAAGAAGTTGAATGACGCAGGCATATTTGTCAAGGTTCGATTCCTTTTCGTCTATCCTTACTCCGATTTTTCATTCGCGGCCATCCAAGCAGAGCATTGCACAAATAGAGCCTCTATTAATCAACCACAATACCTCCGGGATTTCAATATCATTGATGAGGTTGACGAAAAAACTTTCTACGCTTCAAGCCTCGCAAGAAATCTATCAAACTCACTTGAGCATCTCCAACATCTAGTTGAGTTGCCTGGTTGGGGCCTAGATAAGCCAAACGTGGTTCTTGCCAGATTTGTTCCTCAGAGCATCAATGTGTCAGTGTTGATGATTAACAACATAGCTTTCTGTGATTCATACCTCTATGCGAAGGATGAAAGGCACGAGAAATGTCTCTCTAATTGTTCACCACTTGTAATGGTTGACAAGCAACAAAATGAGCATACTTTCAAAGGAATCGAGGATCATTTCAGATATTTATGGGAATTGGATACAACACTTGATTGTGAAGACGCTACGTTCTATAGCCCGGGGAAATGTAACTCTCTTAAAGAGATAAAAAACCTTTCACAGATTACCTACAAAAGCAAAGCTGGCAGAATACGTTTGGCTTATTGGAAAAAGCATGGTCGGGAGGTTTCAGACAGAGAGTCGGATAGCTGGAGATTCAAAGTTCGACATCTACTCGCTCGGATCTCTCGGGATACTAAGACAACTCCGAGCTATGAATCATTATTCATAGCTTGTAGTTGGGAGATTGGCCGTGACGGTAAATCGCGACCCAATAAGTATGCAGAACAATTGTCTCACTGGCTGGAAAGCGACTTTGGCCAAAAACGAGCAGTACCTCTCATGTCTGTTCATGTGATGGAAGCCGCCACAGGTGAATCGTTAGCTGGTCAGCTTTACTCCCGTCTCCGTGAATCAACATTGGCTATAATCTTGCTAACTGCTGACATTCACGCAAATGACGATCGTTTTTACTCCAGACCAAACGTCTATCACGAACTTGGGTACCTTATGCGCCACCTTGACTATGGCAGGTTGGCTATCGTCTATCAAGCCGGAGTATCGTTGCCGTCGAATATCGGAGACATCGTAAATATCACATTTGATAAAGATAAACTCGCTGTCACATACAGAGAGATAGTTCGCTGGCTCCATAATACTAGTGCTTTTGCTAGTCACAAAATCACAGTCGAATCATTCAGGGGTCACAAGGAACGCATGCAAAATATGGTTTTGGGAAGACAGCTAACTCAGGATGAAGGAGATGAAGCATGCAAAAGAATCGATGAGGAAATATCGAAATTATAGTTAGAATGCGCCTTGCAAACAACCTAAAGACGCCTCTTCATTGAAAAGAAATTATTGTGATTGTTCAGTGCAACACATTCGAAACATAATGAGGTTTAAGGTGGCTCGATGTGCATCACATAAGCCTTTTAGTAGTTGATCATAAGCCGCGTACCGTTGACACTTTCATAAATTAATCATTTGTCGGGTAGCTCCCCTTACAGGTCGGAACCCGACCTACCGTGTAAGAAAGGTTAAAATGATTTTCTATGAAGAGATATTCCGGGCATTTCAAAAGCAAAAAGTAAAATATGTGCTCGTGGGTGGAATCGCGGTTAATCTCCTTGGGGCGATGAGAAACACTGCTGATTTAGATATCCTTGTCGAAATGAGTGATGATAATCTCAAAAAGATTGTCCAGATTTTAAAAAAGCAAGGTTATAAGGTAAAACAACCAGTTGACCCGATGAAAATTGCAGACAAAAAGACAAGGGAAGACTGGATCGAAAAGAAGCACATGAAAGCTTTCAACTTCTATCAGGAGGAAGGACTTAAAGAAGTTGACATAATTATTGAATCACCCGTATCTTTTGAGGAAGCTGAAAAGGGCGTTGTTCGCATCAAAGTCGATAATTTGACATTACCTGTGATTTCCATAGACAAGCTAATCGAGATGAAACGCAAAACAGGCCGCACAGTCGATAAATTGGATATACAAGAATTAACCAAGATCAAAAAATTAAAGAAGAATCTATGATTTTCGAATGGGAAACCGAAGAGGAACGACTTTTAAGATTCATGAAGATACCACCCAAGAAAAAGCTGGAGTGGCTTCGTCAGATGCATGAATTTATGGTTAAATGTTCATCCAGGCGCACAAAGTTAATTCGAAGGGAACTGAGGAAAACACATTAGCCTTTGGCGGAAAAGGCGGAATTTCAACTGAAGAAATGCGTCACCGTCTGCGAATAACAAAACGTTCGTCAAATGTGTGACAACCAAAAACTCTTGCTTGACTACTTATTAACATACAGGAGGTTGCTTAAAAATGCGAAGATTACATTTACATAACTTGATTGAGAAAGAGGGCGATCTTTATTCGGCTGTCTGTCTTGAACTTAATGTGGCTTCGCAGGGGAAGACTATTGAGGAAGCCAAGAAAAACTTACAGGAAGCTGTGGAGTTATACCTTGAAGACGTTCTTGAAGCAGGGGATGAACAA
>JALHUP010000376.1 GCA_022866585.1 Candidatus Zixiibacteriota bacterium
CACCTGCCTTGACACTTTTGCCCATGTTACCGACCAGAAAAAGGCATTATATGAGATGGGCAGAGCACTAAAAAAGGGAGGTAAACTTTTTATCGCACACACCTTAGGGAAAAAGGAGTTAGCAGAATACCATAGAATGGCAGGAGCCGAGGTCGAACATGACATCCTTCCCGAAGATGACAAGATGAGGGAGATGATGAGAAATGCCGGTCTAAAAGATATAGAAATCAAAGACCAGTCGAATCTGTATTTAGCCAGTGCAAAAAAGTAAGAGCCTCAAAATCGAGAAATTCATTTATGGTTAGAGAAGTTTGTAACGAAGGTCGGTTTTCGAAGCTTGAAGTTCGGCTATTCCAGTTTCGAGCGTCAAACATCGAGCTTCGATATGAGCATCGTCACCTTTAACCGAGTTTCGAGAAACTTATACTCCAAGATATATAACATGATTAAGTTTTCTACGAAGGAAATTACCTTAACCGCTCTTTTTATCACCTTAGGAGTGATTCTACCCATTGTTTTTCATCAGTTCGCCTTGGCGGGCAGGGTATTCTTACCCATGCACATACCCGTATTTTTAGCAGGAATCTTTGTAGGTCCTTTGGGCGGCTTGATAGTGGGATTGATCTGTCCTGTCTTGAGTTTCCTTATGACCGGCATGCCACCGCCGTATGCGGTTCCCTTGATGAGCATGGAGCTGGCGATTTACGGGCTCTCCATCGGGATACTGATAAGACGGATTAAATTGCCTATACTTTCTCTTTTGATCGCTATGATATTGGGGAGGTTGGTTTTTGCCTTCGGGTTATTCATCCTGGGACAATTTTTATCTCTCCCTTACGGACCCGAAGCATTTATCAAAGTCTCACTCATAACCGGGCTCCCCGGAATAGCCCTCCAGCTTGTTTTGATCCCTCTTTTGATGGAAGCAGTCAAATTAGTGCGTGGAATGTCCAGCACGGGTCTTTAGAAAAAGTGAAGTTAATTCGTTCACGATGAATCCCTATTGCCCAAGCGGGATTCCGAAAAGTGAGATGCCTTAACTCGATTCCATAGTGGCGGGCTTTTAGCCTGCTGTATTTCTTCGTTTTTAACAAGTTTTTTTAAATGGATTGATTTTAAATTCCCAGAAAGGAGGCGGGAATGAAAATGAATACTAAAAAAAAGCAGATAGCCCAAGGAGCTAAGAGAATTAGAAAAACAGGAATCGATATTATAGGCGACGCACCCTGGGGCACACACTTCTGTCAATTTTACCAGACCAAAGAAGATTTACTTGACATTTTGGTACCTTATTTCAAAGCTGGTTTGGAAAACAATGAATTCTGTATGTGGGTTACTTCAGAACCTCTCAGTGAAGAAGAAGCTAAAAAAGAAATGAGAAAGGCTGTGCCCAATTTTGATCAGCATCTAAGAAGTGGGCAAATAGAGATCGTTCCGCATACCGATTGGTATCTTAAAGATGGTATTTTTAATCTACAAAAAGTGCTTGACGCCTGGACTGATAAGCTCAATTTTGCCTTGACCAAAGGTTATGACGGCATCAGGGTAACCGGTAATACAGCTTGGTTGGGAAAAAGAGATTGGAGAAATTTCGCTGACTATGAAGAAGAAATAAATAATCTCATCGGCAAATATAAGATGATGGCTATTTGCACCTATTCTCTCGACAAATGTGGAGCATCGGAAATTATAGATGTGGTCCGCAACCATCAATTCGCTCTTATCAGGCGGGAAGGTGAGTGGACGCTCATCGAAAGCTCCGAGCGCAAGCTAGCGGAGGAGAATCTACGGCAAAGTGAAAATAAATACAGAACACTGGTGGAGAATCTTCCGCAGAAAATATTCCTCAAGGATAAAAACTCTGTCTACGTTTCTTGCAATGAAAACTATGCTCGGGATTTAAAGATCAAGCCTGAGGAAATAGCCGGAAAAACCGATTACGACTTCTACCCCAGGTAATTAGCGGAGAAATACCGGAGCGATGATCAAAGAATTATGAGGTCTGAGAATATAGAAGACATTGAAGAGAAATATATCCAGAACGGACGAGAACTTTGGGTCCATACCGTCAAGACAGCCGTCAAGGATGAGAAAGGACAATGCGTCGGTCTGTTAGGCATTTTCTGGGACATCACCGAGCGCAAGCGGACGGAGGAAGAAATTCGAAATCTGGCAAAATTTCCTTCTGAGAACCCCAACCCTGTGCTCCGTATCGCAAAAGATAAAACTGTTCTATATGCAAATGGGGCAGCAGAGGCTATTTTGTCGGAAGATAACG
>JALHUP010000055.1 GCA_022866585.1 Candidatus Zixiibacteriota bacterium
TCAAGGGAGGAGTCCCTGGCGATGTGGTCAAAGCCCAGATCACCAAGAAAAAAACAAACTATGCCGAAGCCCAAGTCCTCCAGATAATGAAAGAATCAGAGCTGAGGACTAAGCCTATTTGTTCACATTTCGGTTTATGTGGTGGCTGCAGCTGGCAGGATTTGAAATATGAAGAACAACTCAAGTTCAAAACCAAACAGGTCAAAGAAAGCTTGAGGCATATCGGAGGCTTTTCGGACTTTCCAATCCAAGAGGCTTTGGGCTCAGAGGAAATATTTTATTATCGAAATAAGATGGAATACGCTTTCGCTCCGGATCCCAACCGGCAGTTGATTCTGGGGCTTCATCCCAAAGAAAGATTCGATCAGGTTTTCGATTTGAAGGAGTGCTTTCTCCAATCTGGAAAAGCTAACCGGATAGTGGATTTTGTCAGGAACTTCGCTAAAGAGAAAAAATTGATTCCTTATGATCTTAGACAACGGTCAGGTTTTTTGAGATTCTTAGCCATAAGGGAAAGCAAAAATACTGACATGACCATGATCAATTTGGTCACCAATAAAGGTGAATTTCCATTCAAGGCCGAATTTTCGTCCCAGCTTTTTTCAAACTTCCCTTTTGTCAAAAGCATAGTTAGAAACATAAGTTCCAAGTTAGCCAATATCGCCATGGGTGAGGAGGAGGAACTTTTAGGAGGAGACCGAATCATAACCGAAAAATTGGGCAGATTCAAGTTCGAGATTTCCAGCAATTCATTCTTTCAAACCAACACCAGGCAGGCTGAAAAATTGTATGAAGTGGTTTTAAACATGGCGGATTTGCAAGGTGACGAATCGGTCTTGGATTTATATTGTGGGACCGGAACCATCTCCATATTCCTATCGCAAAATGCAAAAAGGGTAATTGGGGTTGAGTCGATGGAAGAATCGGTTAAAAATGCTCAAAGGAATGCAGAGTTAAATGGCGTTACCAATTGTGGGTTTGTCTGTGGAGAAGTGAAAAAGGTTTTGGCAAAACTATTCGGTGATAAAGAAATTCCCGACTTGGTAGTGGTGGATCCTCCTCGCGCCGGCTTGCATAAACATGTGGTCAAATCTCTTTTGAATATTAAACCACGCCGGATCATTTACGTTTCTTGCAACCTATCCACTTTAGCCAGAGATTTAAAGATTTTTTGTGAAGAATATTATAAACTGGAAAAAGTTCAGCCTATTGATATGTTCCCCCATACCTATCATATCGAGACTGTAGTAAAATTGAACGCAGTGAAATCCACAGGATTGACCTCGCAAATTCCTCCATGTCATAAGCAATAGAAAGTGATGCCCGTAAAAGAAGGCTTATAACCTTTTAATGATGTTTTGCCCAGGAGAATTCAATAATGCACACCCCTTCTCTTCATAAGTCGAAGAACCCGCTGAAAGCGGGGAGAAGGGGTTGGGGGACGAATTCGATAGGGCAATGTTACTGAACTCACCCTAAATCCCTCTCTTAAGAAGAGAGGGACTTATATCGTATTCTCCTCGATTATCTTCATTGACATTTCATTTTACAAATGTTAGTTTTTAAAAAGTTTAAATATTCAAAAAGAAAGGAAGTATATTATGAGCAAAAAATTCAAAGGTAAAGCCTGGGTGGGGGGAGATGATATTGATACTGATCAAATCTATCATGGTCAATACCTCCCCTTAACTGATCCAAAAGAGATGGCAAAACATGCTATGGAATTCGTCCCCGGAATGGAGAATTTTGCATCCGAGGTTAGACCTGGTGATATTGTTGTTGCCGGAAAGAATTTTGGCTGTGGCTCCTCCCGTGAGCATGCAGTGGTTTGCCTGAAAGAAAATGGGGTAAGCTGTGTGGTGGCAGATTCTTTCGCCCGCATATTTTATCGGAATGCAGTGAATTTAGCCTTTCCGCTTTTAGAATGCCCGGGAATCTCCAAAATGGTAAAGACTGGGGATGGGGTTGAAGTTGATATGGAAACTGGGCAAGTGACCAATCTCTCCACCGGTGAAAAAATAACAGGCAATCCACCTTCCGGCTTAGAGCTGGAGATTGCGGAAAAAGGTGGGTTATTGAATTATTTGAAATGTTGACGACTGCTTTCGTTTGATGTTATCATCAAACGAGAGATTATTAGTGCCGTTTGAGGAAATTCCTTAAACGTGCTTGACAAGGATGTATAAATGATTATAATCCGTTATATGAATAGAAGGGATTCATTCGCAAGTCGGGCTACAGCCAATATTCAGGCGTTGCATGGGGATTAATGGTGTAGGCGACATAGTCGGGCGTGTTTATCTGGTGACAAGGCAGAAAAAGGTTCTTATTCGGAAACCATATAATCAAAGTTAGGTACTGAAACAGATGAAGAGGAGGAAAAAATCGATGAAAAAGAAATACACAGCTATAATCCGTAAAAGCAAGATTGAATATGTTGCAATATGCTTGGAGTTGAATCTTTCTGCCCGTGGAGAAACTCTGGCGGAAGTAGAGAAAAACCTCAGAACAGCAATAGAATTGTATCATGAAGATATAAAAGAACACCCAGAAACTGTTGTGTCCCCCATTTCTTCCGAGGAGTTAATCGAATTTTTGCAAGACACAGAGCCTGAATGGTATAAAGAACAAAAGAAAGGTCTGATTTTAAGACCCTTTGAGGTGCATGAGGTTCCATCCTATGCCTAAGATTCCTTCACTCTCCAGCAAAGAACTTGTAAGGTTACTAAAAAAAGGTGGTGCAGAATTTGTCAGGCAGGGTCCAACAGACCATGCTATATATTCAAGGATTGTTAAAGGAAAGAGATATTCTGCCCCCGTGCAGATGGGAAAGAAAACCTTAGATCCGATTTACTGCAAAAGGGTGGCAAGACAGTTAAAATTCACTGATGCGGAAATTCAACAGCTTTTAAAATAATATTTCAAAATTTCGTTAAGTCAGGAGCCCCGTGCTCATGACACTATTTATTTGTCAGGTGTGCAGGGCAACTGACCTACGAAAATGGCACCAAGGCAACAAAGAAGGAGAAAAAACAATACACGGAGTTGTGAAATGAAAAAGGAATATGATTTCTCAAAAGGGGAGAGGGGTAAATTCTATAATAACA
>JALHUP010000010.1 GCA_022866585.1 Candidatus Zixiibacteriota bacterium
CCGCATACCAAGTTTAAGGGGGAGGTATATGTATTGACCAAGGAGGAGGGTGGACGGCATACGCCTTTTTTCAATGGATATCGTCCGCAGTTTTATTTTCGGACCACGGATGTGACTGGGGTGATAAAGATGCCGGAAGGGGTGGAGATGGTGATGCCTGGGGACAATGTGAACATGGAGGTGGAGTTGATCACCCCCATAGCGTTGGAGAGGGAGTTGCGTTTTGCCATAAGGGAGGGGGGAAGGACGGTGGGAGCGGGCGTGGTCACCGAGGTGATAGAATAAGATCTGTGGGTTTAATAGATTAAAGCGGAAACAAAGACTTTTACAACTCGTGTCGTAAAAAAAATTGATCGAAGGAAAAATGCATGGAAGGACAGAAGATTAGAATTTGGCTGAGAGCATATGAGCATGCTTCCTTGGATAAGTCGACCAGGGAGATAGTCAGGACTGTGACCCGTACCGGGGCAAAAGTATCTGGACCTGTGCCCTTGCCTACCCAAAGGAGACTTTATACCGTATTGAGGTCTCCGCATACGGATAAAAAATCCAGGGAGCAATTTGAGACGCGCATCCATAAGAGATTGATCGATATTTACAACTCCACTCCCCAAACCGTGGATGCTCTGATGAAGCTGGATTTGCCCGCCGGAGTGGATGTGGAGATAAAAGTGTAAAAAGCAGTGGGCCGTATTCAGTATTATTCAGGATATAGATTTTTGAGAGCAAAAGGATGGAAGGAATTATCGGAAAAAAGATCGGAATGACCAGAATCTTTAACCCAGAGGGTCATTCCATTCCAGTTACGGTGATAGAGGCAGGACCTTGTCCTGTGGTTCAGGTGAAAACTAAAGAGAAAGATGACTACTGCGCCGCGCAATTAGGCTTTGGGGAAAAAAGAAAAAGTCTTTTCACCATGCCGGTGTTGGGTCATTTTGAAAAAGCCAAAGTGGAGCCCAAAAGACTTTTGAAAGAGATAAGAACAAAAGAGGAAGAAAAGCTGGAGGTGGGGCAAGAGGTGAAAGTGGATATCTTCTCGGTTGGGGAAAAGGTTTGTGTGACCGGGGTCTCCAAAGGTTTAGGATTTCAAGGAGGGGTGCGAAGGCACAAATTTCATGGTGGACCCAAAACCCATGGACAATCGGATAGACACAAAGCACCCGGATCAATAGGAGGAAGCTCGTATCCTGCCCGGGTCTTCAAGGGTCAAAGGATGGCAGGAAGAATGGGAGGAAATAAGGTTACGGTGAAAAACCTGGTGGTCGCCGGAATAGATGTGGAGAAAAATCTCCTTCTGGTGAAAGGTGCCGTCCCAGGTAAGAGAAATTCTTATTTGACCATTAAAAAGGTTTTAGCATAGTTGAAAACCTGCCAGAGGTATGAACCGCATGGTTCATACCAGAGGCGGGGAGGACTTTTATGCCCAGCGCATCTGTTTACGACAAAGAAGGAACAAAGGTAGATACATTGGATCTTAACGGAAAGCTCTTTGGACAGAAACCGAAGCCAGAGGTGATTCACCAATATGTAAAGGTCTATTTGGCCAACCAAAGACAGGGGACGGTAAAAAGAAAGAGCAGATCTGAGGTCCGAGGAGGTGGAGCGAAGCCTTGGCGCCAGAAGGGTACGGGACGGGCACGGGCTGGCTCTAATACCTCTCCCATATGGGTAGGTGGCGGGAGAGCCTTCCCTCCTCAGATGCGAGATTATAGAATTAACCTCCCCAAGAAGATGAAAAGACTGGCTTTGGTTTCGGCCCTTTCGTCCAAAGCCTTTGAAAATAAGATAAAGATTTTAGATGAAATCCCCATGGAGGTTCCCAAAACCAAGACCATAGCTGAACTGCTAAACAAATTGGGGATGAGTGAATCAAAGATCATATTTCTCTTTGAAGGAAAAGATGAAAACCTTTATAAGTCTGGTCGTAATATAAAGGGTTTGGTTTTCAAAAGAGCATCTTTGATCAACCCTTATGATCTTTTGAACAGCGACTTTTTGATCATGACCAAGAAGGCTTTGGAGAACTTAGAGGAGGTGTTTGCCAGATGATAAATCCCCGAAAAATCATAAGGAAGCCCTTGGTCTCAGAGAAGAGCACCAACATGCGGCTCAGCGAAAACAAATATGTATTCAGGGTAGACAAAAATGCAAATAAGGTAGAGATAAAAAGAGCCATCGAAGAGCTTTTTAAAGTCAAAGTAGAAGATGTTACCACCATGATCAGGTATGGTAAACCCAAAAGATTAGGAAGATACGAAGGAAGAAGGCCGGATTGGAAAAAAGCCATAGTGAAACTTAAAAAAGGGGAAACCATAGGGTTTTTTGAGACGGTATAGTATAGCTGGCTTTTTTAGAGAGTTTTTGCAGAGATTTTAGAAGAGTAAAATTTTTAAGGAAATAAGATGCCGATTAAAACATTCAAACCGGTTACTCCCTCCTCAAGATTCAGGACTGTGTCCACCTTCGAGGAGATAACCTCCACCACTCCAGAGAAGTCCTTGTTGGTTCCTTTAAGAAAGAGTGGTGGCAGAAACAATCAGGGAAGGATCACCTGCCGCTATCGAGGTGGTGGGAGCAAACGTTTCTTAAGGATCATCGATTTTAAAAGGGATAAATTGAATATCCCGGCTAAGGTAGTTAGCATCGAATATGATCCTAACCGTTCTGCTCGCATTGCTCTTTTGCATTATGCGGACGGAGAGAAAAGATACATTACCGCTCCTCTGGAATTGAAGGTGGGAGATAGGTTGATGACCGGCGAGGAAGTGGAGATAAGACCGGGGAATGCCATGCCTCTGGGCAAAATCCCATTGGGCACCATGATCCACAATGTGGAATTGAAAAGAGGGAAAGGGGCACAGATCGCCAGAGGTGCCGGGACTTTCGCCCAATTAGCGGCTAAAGAAGGAGAATATGGGCATGTGAAATTACCCTCAGGGGAGGTGCGACTGGTAAGGTTGGAGTGTTTTGCCACTGTGGGTCAAGTGGGTAATCTGGAGCATGAGAACATAACCTACGGAAAGGCGGGCAAAACCAGATGGCTGGGTAGAAGACCCAGGGTGAGAGGGGTGGCAAAAAATCCGGTGGACCATCCCATGGGAGGGGGAGAGGGAAAATCATCCGGAGGGAGACATCCGTGTACCCCCTGGGGAAAGATCACTAAAGGACTTAAAACCAGAAAAAGGAAATTATCCGATAAGTTGATCATAAAAAGAAGAGGTAAATAAAGTATGGAGGATCGTTTTTTCCTTCCATACAAAAGAAAAAAGGATTTATATCAAAACTTTCTTATGGGTTTGATGTTGGCTACCAATGTAGTCGCCCTATCTGTTGGGCATATTGAACAGACCGAAAGTAAAAGTTAAATCAAGAATTTTGAGTGGAATAGCTTATATATAAAACAAACTTTTTTGGGAGGTGGATTAAGAGATGGCAAGGTCTTTAAAAAAGGGTCCCTTTGTGGATGAGCATCTTTCAAAAAAGATCACAGCCATGAATGAGTCCGGGGAGAAGAGGGTGATCAAGACCTGGTCCAGGCGGTCCACCATAATACCTGAGTTTGTGGGACATACCATAGCGGTTCATAATGGGAATAAGTTCATTCCGGTATACGTTTCGGAGAACATGGTGGGACACAAGTTGGGGGAATTCGCTCCTACCAGGATCTTTCGGGGACATTCCGGAAGGATGACAGAAAGAGCCACCGCCTTGAAATAGGGACCAGTGTTTAGTGGTCAGTGATCAATAATGGAGACTTTGAATGGAAGCTAAGGCCAGAGCAAGATTTCTGAGGATGTCAGCCAGAAAGGTCAGAAGGGTGGCTGATCTTATCCGGGGAAGAAACGTCGAAGAAGCTTTAAACATACTGGCCTTCACCCCCAAAGCAGCGGCTTCGCCTTTGGAGAAAACCTTGAAATCTGCCACCGCCAACGCTTTAAGCGTAGAGGGGACCGCCAAGCTTAAAGCTGAAGACTTATGGATAAAAAGGATTTTAGTGGATGGGGGACCGATCATGAAAAGAATCAGACCGACCAGTATGGGAAGGGCATATAAAATCAGGAAGAGAACCAATCATATCACCATAGTGGTGGGCGATGGCAAAGAGGAGGAGTCCGAAGCTCAAAAAAGTTGAAATGCAATAAACGGAAACAATAGGAAAGGGTGTTTCGGGCATCGAGATTCTTGGACGAATAAACGATACGAGCTTCGACAACGAAAGACGAAAAACGAAGATTTTAAGGAGGTGTAATTGGGACAGAAGACCAATCCCATTGGCTTAAGGCTGGGAATAATCAAAACCTGGAGCTCTCGGTGGTTTTCAAAGAAAAACTTTTCGGATTTGCTGAAAGAAGATCTGATGATCAGAAGGTATACCATGAAACGATTGGAACATGCCGGGATTGGACAGGTGGACATCTTCCGAGCTCCCCGAAAGGTAACCTTAGATATTCATACTGCCAGACCGGGAATCGTGATTGGGAGGAAAGGGGCGGAGGTAGATAAGTTAAAAGAAGAGCTTCAGCTTTTAACCAAAAAAGAGGTTGTGATCAATATCATAGAAATAAAAAAGCCGGAGCTTTGTGCCAAGTTGGTAGCGGAAAGCATTGCTAAACAACTGGAGGGGAGGGTCTCCTTTAGAAGGGCCATGAAGAAAGCCATTTCCTCCGCCATGAAATTAGGTGCAGAGGGGATGAAGATTTCCTGCGGGGGGCGGTTAGCCGGAGCTGAGATTGCCCGAACCGAAAAATATATGGAAGGCAGAGTTCCTTTGCACACCTTGAGGGCTGACATCGATTACGCCCCCGCCACAGCCCACACCACTTATGGCTGTATTGGAGTGAAGACATGGATATGTAAAGGTGAAATTTTGGGGGAGAAAGCTGTTCCCGAAGAGGAGGTCAGGGCGAAAGTAAGACCTTCGGAGCAACCGCCTCCAGAGGAGAGAAAAAGGGGAGAAGAAAAAAAGAGAGGAAGGAAAAGACCTAAGGGGGGAAGAACTGAAAAGGCCGGTTAGAAAGTTCAAAAGTTAAAAGGTTTGAAGGCACTGATGAATGCTTAAACTTGTGAACTTATAAGCTGAAAAAGGTGAGTTTTTTTCATGTTAATGCCTAAGAGGGTAAAATATAGAAAACAACAAAGGGGGAGAAGAAGGGGAAAGGCTTACCGGGGTTGTGATATAAATTTCGGAGAGTTTGGCATTAAGGCTTTGGAGCCAGCCTGGCTAACTAGTAAACAAATCGAAGCGGCCAGAGTAGCCTTGACTCGTCACATAAAAAGGGGAGGGAAGGTTTGGGTTTGTATCTTCCCGGATAAGCCCGTGACGGTGAAACCGGCAGAGACACGGATGGGGAAGGGGAAAGGGGCACCCGATCACTGGGTGGCGGTGGTCAAACCGGGCAGAATTCTCTTTGAGTTAGAAGGGGTGAATCTCGAATTGGCTAAAGAAGCTTTGACTTTAGCGGCCCATAAACTTCCCATAAAGACCAGATTTGTAACACGCACCCAAGTTTAGAAATAGAGTCACTTTATTGATAAAAAAAATTAAGTTAGAAGATTATTAAAGATATGAAAAAAGAGCAGATGAGAGAGTTGACTAAAGATGAGCTTCTTCAGAGGAAGCTTGAGGCAGAGGAGGAGTTCTTTAATTTGGGGTTGCAGAAGGCAAGCAAGGAGCTGGATAATCCTTTGAGACTAAGAGTGCTGAGAAAAGAATTGGCGAGGATAAATACCATCTTAAGGGAAGATGAGCTGAAAATAAGGACTTTGGCCACAGGCGATGAGAAGCCCAAGTTGCACCAAGATATAGAAAAGCAAACGAGTTCACAGAATACAAAAGAGAATAAATCTTAACTTCTATTTTGAAAAATGGAGAGAAATAAAAGAAAAACAAGGGTTGGCTGGGTGGTTTCAAACAAGATGCCGAAGACCATCGTGGTCGCCATCGACAGACTTTTGAGACACCCTCGGTATAATCGGGTAATCAAGAGAACTTCCAAGCTTTATGCACATGACGAAAAAAACCAATGCCTTATCGGGGATAAGGTATTGGTGATGGAGACCAGACCGCTTTCCAAACTGAAAAGATGGCGTCTGGTGGAAGTTTTAGAAAAGGCGAAATGAGACTTGAAAGGTTGGGCGTTTGAGGTAAGAAGATGGAGTAGCAGGAGATGATCAGAGAATATACTAGGTTGGTGGTGGCAGACAACTCCGGTGCGAAGAAGGCTATGTGTTTCAGGGTCTTGGGGGGGACCAAAAGAAGGTATGCCCGAGTTGGGGATATAATTGTGGTCACGATAAAAGATGCCTTGCCCGGAGGGACGGTGAAGAAATCCGAGGTCTGCCGGGCGGTGGTAGTGCGAACCACCCGTGAAACTAAACGTAAAGACGGTTCGTATATTAGGTTTTCGGATAATGCCGCGGTCATTATCAATGAACTGAATGAACCCAAAGGTACTCGAATATTTGGACCGGTGGCCCGGGAGTTAAGAGAGAAACAGTTCATGAAGATCATTTCTTTGGCTCCCGAGGTGGTCTAAAAGGAATTGGGAGTTTTCCGAGTTTTCTTTTATGTTTACTTAAGAGTTCTTTTTTGATGAGGAAAAGATGAGGATTAAGAAAGGCGATTCGGTTTTGGTCATAGCCGGAGACGAGAAGGGAAAGATAGGCAAGGTGCTCAAGGTTTTCCCGGATAAAAACCGGGCTATTGTGGAAGGGGTCAATTTCATTAAAAGACATACTCGACAGACTCGGAAGGCCCAGAAGGGCGGTATAATTGAGAAGGAAGCTTCGGTGAATGTTTCTAATCTTTTAGTCTACTGCTCGAAGTGTTCCTCCCCCACCAGGGTTAGCTTTAAGGTTCTGCAACCAGAAACCGGGGAGAAGTCCAGTAAGGTCAGAATTTGCCGAAAGTGCGGTGAGATAATCTGAATCGGTTATTATGTAACTGAATATGTTTTGTGGAACCAATTATGATTTGCGAATTCTGCGGTGGTCAAACAACCACCAAGAAAATTAGGAAGAACCATTGGCTCCATGGGAAATTGTATATATTGGAAAATGTTGAAGCTGACGTTTGCATCGAGTGTGGAGAGCGTTATTATCATGCCGAAATCTTAGACTCAATAGATCGTCTTCTTGAAGGTGAACATCCTGTGAAAGACAAACTCCAGGTTGAAGTGGTAAATTTATAGAAATGAACAACGTGTGTAACTGCGGACAAAGAAGTTTGTGCTTATGCCCTTTGTCTAGATCTAGAAAAGCGGGATTTATTTAACCGCAGATGATCGGAAATATTATGGCAAGACTCAAGGAAAAATACAAAAAGGAAGTCGTTTTAGCTTTGATGAAGAAGTTCGGGTATAAAAATGTGATGCAGGTGCCCAAGCTGGAGAAGATCGTGGTGAACGTGGGGGTGGGGGAAGCTATCCAAAACGTCAAACTGTTGGATTCGGCTGTATCCGATCTTTCCAGAATAACCGGGCAGAAGCCAGCCATAAAAAGAGCTAAAAAGGCTATCTCCAATTTTAAGCTGAAAGCCGGGATGCCCATAGCTTGTATGGTCACTTTGCGAAAAGACAGAATGTATGAATTCTTCGACCGTCTGGTGAATGCAGCCATTCCCCGCATCCGCGATTTTCGGGGAACTTCCCCCAAGTCCTTCGATGGGAGAGGGAATTATAACTTGGGATTAGAGGAACAGATAATTTTTCCGGAGATTGAGTATGATAAGGTGGAGAAGGTCAGGGGGATGAGTATCACCGTCTGTACCACCGCCAAAACAGATGAGGAGGCATTCGAGCTTTTGAAAGCCATGGGCATGCCTTTCAGAAAATAGGTGAAGGGTGATAGGTGTTAGGTGGAAGGTGATAGTACGAAGCTTATCGATAATAGAGATCAATTTTTAAAAAGGAGTTTCTAAACCCCATATACTTTTAAGATAGGAAACTGAATTCATGGCTCGAAAGTGCCTTGTAGAGAAATCTAAAAAGAAACCTAAATTTCAGGTGCGTAAACACAATCGCTGTCACCGCTGTGGAAGACCCCGTGGATTTATGAGCGATTTTGGACTCTGCCGTATCTGCTTCAGGGAGCTGGCCTTAAAAGGAGAAATCCCTGGAGTGGTAAAAGCCAGCTGGTGATAAGTCCGACGTCTGAATACGCAGGAACAGTTCATAGTTTTTAAAAGAGGGTTATTAAATGAGTATGACCGATCCTTTGGCGGATATGTTGACCAGAATCCGAAATGCTTGCAAGGCAAAGCACAAAAAGGTGGATATGCCTTCTTCTAAGATGAAAAAAAAGATAGCGGGGATACTTTTAGAAAATGGATTCATCCGAAACTTCGTGGAAGTGGAAGACAACAAACAAAACCTTTTACGGATTTTCTTAAAGTATGATCATGAAAACAAAAACTTAATCTCCGGGCTCTCCCGGATAAGCAGGTCGGGTTTAAGGATTTATGCAGGCGAAAAAGAGGTTAACCAAATGACAAAAAGCGTAGGAATCACTGTCCTCTCCACGTCCCGGGGGGTGTTAACCCACCGTCAAGCCAGAGAGGCAAAGGTGGGAGGGGAGGTGCTCTTAAAGATTTGGTGATTTTGAAGGGTCAAGAAATAAATTCAAGAATAAAGAGGAAGAAAAAAAATTGTCTAGAGTAGGAAAAAATCCCATACCGATCCCTTCTGGGGTGAAGGTAAAGATAGATCAAAATGAAGTTTTTGTGTCCGGGCCCAAAGGGGAATTAAAAAGGGAGATCCATCCCTCCCTGAAGGCGGAGATAAGCGAAGATAAAATTATAGTCTCTCGTCATTCGGATAGCAAGTTTCATAAATCCTTACACGGCCTGGCTCGGGCCTTGATCGCCAACATGGTTGAGGGTGTGACCCAGGGATACAGGAAAGCTTTGGAGATTCAGGGAATTGGATATAAAGCCGAGCTCATGGGGAAAAAATTGAATTTGTCCTTGGGTTTTTCTCATCCCATTTTGTTTTCCCCACCGGAGGGAATAAAAATAGATTTGGGGAGTCCTACCAAAATCATGGTTTCAGGTATAGATAAAGAGTTAGTGGGTTTGGTGGCGGCTAAAATCAGATCCTTCCGTCCACCCGAACCATATAAGGGCAAAGGGATCAGGTATGAAGGTGAATTCGTCAGAAAGAAGGCGGGTAAAACCGCCACCTAAGATGGTTCATGGTTCGTAGTTTTTAGTTCGTGGTTCATGGTGATGCGAAGCATTCATACGAATTTTATGCCAAGCAAAGAAAAATTAAAAAAGATAAGAATAGATAGGCGAAGAAAAAGGGTGAGAAAGAAGGTAGTCGGAAGTTCTCAAAGACCCAGATTATGTGTCTACAAAAGCCTGAGGCACACTTATGCTCAATTGGTGGATGATAGAACTGGCCGCACCATTTCGGGGGTCTCCAGTCTTTCTCCCCAGATAAGAGACCAAATCCAAAAGGAGAACAACAAATCCGCCAAGAGCCGAAAGGTAGGACTTTTTGTGGCTGTGAAAGCCAAAGAGTTAGGTATAACCAAGGTGGTCTTTGATCGTAACAAATATCCTTATCATGGAAGGATCAAATCCTTAGCCGAAGGAGCCAGAGAGGGAGGATTGGAGTTTTAAAGAATAAAAATAAATGGAGAGTGGCACTTAAGCATCAAATGCCGTCTTTGGAGCCGGAGCGGAGAAAGTTTTAGCATGGAGAATAAAGGACTGTTGCCCAAGTATTTCGCTCACGGGTTTCGTTAAAAAAAATTTCGGTTGCGGTTACGTATCGTTTATCGTAAAATTGTTGTCGTTTATCGTGTTAAGACCAAAGACGAAACTGATATCCGAAACCGATACGTAGCCGAAACCCAAGCCGATAAACGATAAACAAACTTAAGCAACAGTTCCATAAATTGTATAACTTTTAGTTTTCAAAAAGAGGTGATAATTGGCAAAATTTGATGAGGAACCCTCATTAGAGTTCACGGAGAAGGTGATTTATGTCAACCGAGTGGCTAAGGTAGTGAAAGGCGGGAAACGTTTCAGTTTTACGGCTTTGGTCTCCATTGGGGACAGAAATGGCAGAGTGGGCATTGGCTTAGGAAAGGCAAATGAGGTCTCCGTTGCTATAACCAAGGGGACTGAGGTAGCAAAGAAGAATATGATCAGAATTCCCATGCTGAACGCAACCATTCCCCATGCGGTGACGGGTAGGTTCGGTGCCGCCACGGTTCTTTTAAAACCAGCCTCTCCCGGGACCGGGGTGATTGCAGGAGGACCCGTGCGGGCAGTCTTGGAATCTGCCGGGATTCAAGATATTTTGACTAAATCCTTAGGCTCATCCAATCCTCATAATGTGGTGAAAGCCACCCTCAACGGACTTTTGAATTTGAAAGCGCTGGAGGAGAGAACTAAGCAAAGAGAAATGAAAAGAGAGTAATAGAGGCTGAAAAAGATGACAACATAAACGGCACGTAATTTAGTTTGGAGTTTGTTAGCTCGTCAACTTGGAGAAGAATAGAAAAACAAACTTACAAACTTCAAACTGTCAAACTGCCTTAAGAGGATTTTCAAGTGGAGCGGAAGCTGAAGATAACTCAAATTAGAAGCACCATCGGGCGTATTAAAAAGCAAAAAGAGACCATCAAAGCTTTGGGGATAGGAAAACTTAATCAGAGCGTGATACATAAAGATACTCCCCAGATAAGGGGAATGGTAGAAAAGGTCAAACATTTGGTTGAAGTAGAGGAGATTTAGAGTCTAGGAATTTTCGTAAAATTGCCGGACTGGGCAATTCTTAAAAATTTAAAGATTTGGTTATCAAATGAAGTTGAAGATCAATTTGGGAAACCTGAAGCCTTCTTCTGGGTCGGTTAAGAAGAGAAAAAGGATTGGACGGGGTCCCGGCTCCGGGCATGGGAAGACTTCTACCCGCGGACATAAAGGGCAGAAAGCCAGATCCGGCGTTCAAAAAAAACCCTGGTTTGAAGGGGGACAGATGCCTATACAAAGGCGTCTTCCCAAGAGAGGGTTTACCAACATCTTTAAAAAGGAATATCAAATAGTGAATTTAGCTTCTTTTTCTAAATGTAAAGATCAAGAAATCGTTTCTCCATCGGTCATGAAAAACTTGGGTTTGATTAAAAAATTGAATATGCCGGTGAAGATATTAGGCGAAGGGGAAATTTCTGGTGCAATCACTGTCCGGGCTAATGCCTTCAGCAAAAAGGCAAAGGAAAAGATTGAGGCTTTGGGTGGAAAAGCTGAGGTAATCTGATGATAGAGACTTTTGAAAATGTTTTTAAGATACCAGAGCTGCGCAAAAGGATTTTATTTACCTTGGCTCTTTTGGTGGTATACCGACTGGGAGGACATGTGCCCACTCCTGGAATTGATCCGCAAGCCTTGGGCGAGTTTTTCAGAACGATGCGAGGGTCACTCTTTGGTTTATATGATATGTTTGTAGGTGGAGCCTTTCAGAAAGCCACCATCTTCTCCTTAGGCATCATGCCGTATATTTCTGCCTCCATCATTATCCAGCTTCTGGGTGCGGTGGTTCCGTATTTTCAGAAGCTGCAAAAAGAAGGGGAAGAGGGGAGAAGAAAGATTACCCAATATACGCGTTACGGGACCGTTCTGATCGGAGCCATGCAGGCTTTTGGAACGTCAGTCTACTTGGAAAGCATCCCGGCTTCTGCCATAGGAAGATATGTGGTACCTAACCCCGGCATGGGTTTTAAACTTCTGACCATGATCACTTTCACCTGCGGCACCATCTTTATCATGTGGCTGGGGGAGCAGATCACCGAAAAAGGAATCGGCAACGGAATCTCTCTGATTATCATGATCGGGATCATCGCTCGTCTCCCGGGTGGGGTGATTGACGAAGTAAGGATGTTGTTTATGGGAGAGAGGAATTTCTTTGCGGAAGTCTTTTTGATTGCTTTGATGGTGGTGGTGGTTGCCTCCATTGTTTTGGTTACCCGGGCTCAAAGGAAGATTCCGGTCCAGTATGCCAAAAGGGTGATCGGAAGGAAAATGTATGGGGGACAGAGCACGCATATCCCTTTGTCGGTCAACACCGCCGGGATAATTCCCATAATCTTTGCCCAGTCGATCATGAGCGGCCCCCTCACCCTCTCCACCTTTTTCCCTAACAATGAGTTTATGCAGAACTTCTCCCTTTGGTTTAGTCCGGGATCCGTTTTATATTCAGCCATCTATGCTCTTTTGATCATATTTTTTGCATACTTTTATACCGCCATAGTCTTCAACCCGGTGGACTTGGCGGATAATATGAGAAAATATGGAGGTTTCATTCCGGGAATAAGGCCGGGGAAGAGAACCAGCGAATATATCGATCGGATTCTGACTCGGATAACTCTCCCCGGAGCCATATTCTTCGCGATGATCGCGGTACTCCCTTATTTTATGATGAAAGGGATGAATGTCCAGTTTTACTTTGGGGGGACTGGACTTCTGATTGTGGTAGGGGTAGCTTTGGATACCCTTCAGCAGATCGAATCCCATCTTTTGATGAGGCATTATGACGGATTTATGAAGAAAGGAAAGATAAAAGGGAGGATGTAGGAAACTAAAAAACAAAAACTAAAAATGAAAAGATAAAATTCCTCATGAATTTAGTGCTTTTGGGACCTCCTGGCTCAGGAAAGGGGACTTTGGCTAAGCTTTTGTCTTCGGAATTGAAAATCCCCCATATCTCCACCGGAGATATTCTAAGGGAGGAGACGAAATTAGGGACTTGTTTGGGAAAGAAAGTAAAACCTTTTATGGAAAAGGGTGAGTTAGTTCCAGATCAGATTATTTTGGAGGTGATGAAGGAAAGAATCAGAAAACCGGATGGTCAGAAAGGTTTTTTGTTGGATGGGTTCCCACGCACCATCCCCCAGGCTTTGGGAATAGATGAGATGCTAAAAGAGTCGACTAAAAGCATAGATTGGGTGCTCAAACTTGATGTATCTGAAGATCGTGTTTTAAAGAGGTTAGGAGGGCGGTGGATTTGTTCAGGATGCGGAGCTTTTTTCAATCTATATACTAAACCTCCGCAGAAAGAGCTAACCTGCGATTTCTGTGGAAGCAAACTTTATCAAAGACCCGATGATGCCCCAGAGGTGATTTTGAACCGATTAAAAGTATATAAGGAGGAAACTCTTCCTATTGAAGAATATTATAGTAAACAAGGTAAATTGAGAAAGGTAAATGGCGAGCTGGACCCGGATTCGATTCTAAAAAACGTTTTGAATATACTTCAACTAAAAAACAAATAATTCCGTTGTTCATAGGGCTGTTCTTTTTTTGAGATTTTAGACGATTAGATAAAATAGTGGGTATAGATGATAAATTTAAAAACCGAAAGAGAGATAGAAATAATAAGAGCAAACGGCCGGATATTGGCGAAGACCTTGGAACTCTTGGGAGAGAAGATAAAACCAGGGGTCAAGACCAAAGAGTTGGACCGACTGGCTGAGGGTTTTATCAGAAGAGAGGGTGCCTATCCCGCATTTAAAGGATATCGAGGGTACCCTGCCTCCATCTGCATCTCCATAGATAACGAGGTGGTACATGGGATACCCGGAGAAAGAATGATAGAAGAGGGACAGCTCGTTTCCGTGGATATTGGAGTTTTTAAGGATAACTATTATGCGGACGGAGCTTTCACCTTTGCGGTGGGGCGGGTCTCCAATCAAGCCCAAAGGCTAATTCAGATCACTCAAGAAGCCCTAAAAAGAGGTTTGGAGTTTGTTAGAGAAGGAGAATTTCTTTCGGACATATCCTATGCCATTCAGTCTTTCGTGGAGAAGAATGGATTTTCCGTGGTGCGAGATTTGGTGGGACATGGAATTGGAATAAACATGCATGAGGAACCGCAGATCCCCAATTTTGGACCTTCGGGCCAGGGACCAATTCTAAAGAAAGGAATGGTCTTGGCCATTGAACCCATGGTGAATGCGGGTTCCTTTGAGATAGAAACAAAAGAGGATAACTGGACCATCGTTACCAAAGACGATTCCCTCTCCGCACATTTTGAGCACACGGTGGCGGTGACTGAGAACGGAGCCATGATATTGACCGACGGAGACCCGTCTGGGAAGGTGAAAAGTTTTAGATAGCGGCAGGTGACTTTTATGGCTAAAGAAGAGACTATCCAGGTGGAAGGCAAAGTGATTGAACCTCTGCCCAATGCCATGTTCAAGGTGGAGCTGGAAAATGGACATCAGGTGTTGGCACATGTTTCCGGCAAGATGAGGATGCACTTCATCCGAATCCTCCCCGGAGATAAGGTGACCGTGGAGCTTTCCCCTTACGACCTTTCCCGAGGAAGGATAGTCTACAGGTATAAGTAAGCAGTTAGTGATAGACAATAAACAGTAAATAGATGCCGATTTTATTTGAGAAAAATTTCAAATCTATTCAAAACTTGAAGGTGGAAGCAAAGTGAAAGTAAGATCATCTATAAAGATTCGTTGTGAAAAGTGTAAGATCGTAAAGAGAAAGGGAATCTTACATGTTATTTGTAAGAATCCCCGACACAAACAGCGACAGGGCTAAAAAGTTAGGAGGTAGAATTTGGCCAGAATTGCAGGCGTGGACCTGCCTAAAGATAAAAGGATTGAGATCGGGCTTACCTATATTTATGGGATCGGGCGTTCCTCGTCCCAAAAGATTTTGCAAGCCACAAAAGTGAATCCGGATACTCGGGTGCATAAACTGACCGAGGAGGATGTGGCAAAGCTGAGATCGGTCATCGAATCGGATTATAAAGTGGAGGGAGCCTTACGGGGAGAGGTTTCCATGAACATCAAAAGGTTGATCGATATTGGTTCGTATCGGGGTTTTAGACATAGGAGGGGATTGCCGGTTCGAGGACAAAGGACCAAAACTAACGCCCGAACCAGAAAAGGCCCCAAAAAGACCATAGGAGCAAAAAGAGCTAAACCTGCTTAAAGTAAGGAGTTTAAAAATAAAGAGTGTTTTTAAACTCTGAACTCTTGATTCTTACCTGAATAAGTGGAGGAGAAAATTGCCAGAGGTTGCAGAAAAGAAGAAAGTAAAAAAGAAACACCGAAAGGTGGAAAGCACTGCGATAGCTCATATCCAAGCCACCTTCAACAATACCATTGTGAGCATTACAGACCTTAAGGGAAACCTGATTTGTTGGTCGACTGCGGGGAGAATGGGCTTTAAAGGCTCCAAGAAGAGCACGCCTTTCGCCGCTCAGCGGGCGGCAGATACTGCAGCTAAAGAAGCTTTGGAGCAGGGGGTGAGGAAAGCAGAGGTCTGGGTCAAAGGTCCAGGCTCAGGAAGAGAAGCGGCTATAAGATCTTTGCAAGCCGCCGGATTGGAGATAACCGCCATCCGCGATGTGACCCCCATCCCGCACGACGGTTGTCGTCCCCCAAA
>JALHUP010000377.1 GCA_022866585.1 Candidatus Zixiibacteriota bacterium
AAATTTCTCCTCCAATGAAGAGTGGGGAATGCTTTTGGAAGGATTCGACTCGCCTCCGGTTTTTATGATGAGCTATAATCCCAAATATTATCTGGATTTCATGGAAAGATATGGCATGCGAAAAGCCAAAGATTTATATGCTTACTTCATAGACAAAAACTCTCCACCACCTCAAAGGGTGGTTAAAATGGCGGAAAATATCAAACAAAAGGATGAAATTAAGATTCACCACATCAATATGAAAGACCTCAAAAATGAGGTGAAGAAGGTAAGGGCTATTTATAATTCTGCTTGGTCTCCCAACTGGGGATTTATTCCCATGGCCGATGAGGAATTCGATCACATGGTGAAAGGATTGAAACAGATAGTCGATCCCTATCTGGTTTTCATTGCAGAGGTAAATGGAAAGCCCGCCGGTTTCTCTTTAGCCCTGCCCGACGTGAATCAGGTGCTTCATAAAATCAACGGAAGACTTTTTCCATTCGGTCTTCTCAAGCTTTTATGGCATACTAAGATTAAAAACAAAATCAATGGGGTTAGAATAATCACCATGGGGGTCGTCCCCGAGTTTCAAAAAAGGGGAATCGACTCAGTCTTTTATGTTGAGACCTATAACGTGGGAGTGAAAAGAGGATACACCTGGGCGGAACTGTCCTGGGTTTTAGAGGATAATGCCATGATGAATAGAGTTTTGGATTTGCTGGGGGCAAAACTTTATAAAAAATACAGAATTTATGAAATTAATATATAAAAGAAGACTGTTGCCTAAGTGTTTTTCTCACGGTTTTGTTAAAGAAGGTTTCGTTTGCGGTTACGTATCGTTTATCGTGAAGTCGTTGTCGGTTATCGTATTAAAACTAAAGACGAAACCGATCTCAAGACACAGACTTCGTGCATCCGAAAACCGATACGTGGCCGAAACCAAAACCAATAAACGATAAACAATCTTAAGTAATAGCCACAAACCAGAATAAAAAGGAGGATCGATGATAATGACCACCACACCTACCATAGAAGGAAAGCCGATAAAGGAGTATTTGGGAATTGTGACCGGAGAAGCTATTTTAGGGGCGAATTTGGTGAAAGACCTATTTGCCTCCATTACGGACATAGTAGGAGGAAGATCAGCGGCTTACGAAAATGAGCTCTCAAGAGCACGACAAATCGCCTTGCAGGAGATGGAGGAAAAAGCCAAAAGCATGGGAGCAAATGCGTTAGTAGGCATCGACTTAGACTATGAGACAGTCAGACAAGGAATGTTGATGGTCTCAGTCAGCGGAACTGCGGTAAAGTTATAAGACCATTCATTTTAGTATAGTTATAACAAACAAACCTGTGCTAAAAGCAAGAATGCATTTGAACGATCTGGTCAAGTGCCAAAAATTCTGCTGGGACGTAAGATTTTTTGTAAGTAGATACCTGACAATTTACGTCAGTGCTATCGTAAAATATTACGGAAAATCGCAAAAAATTTCGAACTTGTAGGCTATTATACCTATCATTTAAAAGCCCCACATCACTTATAATTTAGATTGCAAGTTCTTGTCAATTATAAACTTACAACAATGGGTATCACTTTTTATTCTCATTTGTTTAGATTTTGCACACTTTTTGCTTATATAAATAATTGCATTTCTTTCCTTCTTTCAAGTAAAACAGCCCCTTCCGGGAACCCCACCGCCAGGTGGGGTTCCTCAGCCCCAAAAAAATAAATCATTCATAAGGGTCTTCTGCAAAATAATTATTAATGCACAAATTTATGATAAGTTCATATGATGAATCTGCACCAAGAAACAAAACTATAATTGTTTACTATCTCACCCCAAGATTCGAAAACTTGAATCCTTATTTTATTTGACTTTTCTAGTCTACTATATTAAGTTTGAGTTTCAAACTGGAAGTAAATTTTTCCATTTCGTAAATGGAGGTGGAACTTGTTTAAAAACCCAAAAGAAGTAATTAAATTTGCCCAAGAGAAGAAAATCGAGATGGTCGATTTGAAATTTATTGATCTATTTGGGAGATGGCATCACCTTTCTTTGCCCCAAAGCCAGCTCAAGTTGGACATGTTCAAAAGAGGGGTGCCTTTTGATGGCTCTTCCACACCGGGATTTAAGTCTGTCGAGTCCGGGGACATGGTGCTCATTCCGGATATCAGAACTGCGAAGCTGGATCCTTTCTGGAATGTAGCCACCTTAAGCTTCATCTGTTCTTCTTTTGACATAGACAATTCAAAACCCTTCAAAAGGGAGCCTCGATACATTGCTCAAAAGGCAGAAGAATATTTGATAAAAACAGGTATCGCAGATAAAAGTCTTTGGAGCACGGAGTTTGAGTTTTACATCTTTGACAGCATCAGCTATAAGAACGACATTAACATGGCATCCTATATCATAGATTCCAACGAGGCAGACTGGAACTCAGGGCTTCTGGCGGTTAAAAATTTGGGTCATAAAATTCCCACCCACGGCGGCTATCATGCCATTCCCCCTTTAGACGATCTTTTCCACGTTCGAACGGAGATGGTCGAGGTGATCGAGGAAGGCGGCATCCCGGTAAGGTATCATCATCATGAGGTGGGAGGTCCCGGACAATCGGAGATAGAAATATTGGACGATACGCTCACCAACATGGGTGACATAACTATGTGGATTAAATATGTGGTCAAGATGGTGGCGAAAAGACATGACCACACCGTTACCTTTATGCCCAAACCCCTATACAACGAAGCTGGCAATGGCATGCATTTCCATCAACATCTTTTCAAAAATGGAAAGCCCCTCTTTTACAGCAAGAAAGGCTATGCGGGTCTGAGTCCATTGGCTCTTTATTATATCGGTGGGCTTCTAACCCATGGGAGCGCTCTTTTAGCCTTGACCAATCCCAGCACCAACTCTTACAAGAGACTGGTCCCCGGATTCGAAGCTCCGGTGAAACTCTTTTTCTCTTTAGCCAATCGGAGCGCCGCTATTCGTATTCCCAAATATGCCACAAATCCCCAGGAGAAAAGATTTGAATTCAGGCCGCCTGACGGAACCTGTAATGTGTATCTGGCTTTGGCGGCTCAACTTATGGCGGGGATCGATGGGATAAAAAGAAAAATGGATCCGACCAAATCCGGCTTTGGTCCTTTCGATCAAAACATCTTCGCTTTGAGCCCCAAAGAAAGGGAAAAAATAAAATCTGTGCCCGCCTCCCTGAAGGAGGCT
The DNA here is from genome assembly GCA_022866585.1 of Candidatus Zixiibacteriota bacterium. GTDB lineage: Bacteria > Zixibacteria > MSB-5A5 > MSB-5A5 > SM1-73 > SM1-73. Next base: position 3,210 of record JALHUP010000377.1, read on the forward strand.
TTAGAAGCTTTAAAGGAAGATCATCAGTTTCTTTTGGAGGGGGATGTTTTCAGCGAAGATCTTTTGGAGATATGGAACGATTATAAGCTGAATAAAGAATATAACGAGGTAAGAAACAGACCCCATCCTTATGAGATGAGTCTTTATTACGATGTATGATTGGGGTGTCTGAAGTCCAAGCCATGAAGGCTTGGCTACGCGTAGCA
>JALHUP010000378.1 GCA_022866585.1 Candidatus Zixiibacteriota bacterium
AGCGTCGTCACCAATAAACGAGCTTCAAGAACTTTACTACCGGTATCAGATTAATCCGCTTAATCAGCTGTGAAACTATCCAAACCACCAACAGCTTAATTTCGGAATCTGCTTTTTAGTTACTTTACTCTTAGAAATTTTGCTTATCGGACTGATGGGGTCAGCCCAGGTGGTCTTAGCTCTTTCTGAAGTCCGGGATAATCTTTTCTTGTTGGTCGTTTTCTTTTTGGGGGATGAAACTCTATAACTAGCCATTTTAGCCCTCCTTTTTTAAGCAAATGGAGCGTTTCGCTTTATCGAAACCATGGTCAAGCTGAAGCTTGACACTCCAGCATCCTTATAATCAGGTAAGGGAAAGAGCCCCCGATGAGTATTCGTATGAATCTTCGATCGGGGGCCCCTTTCCTCAAAAATTCAACCCAGTTAGGGTGAATCCTTTTTGACCTGCCTTAGGCAGATTTTACCCGCCTTAGGCGGATTTTACCTGCTGTTACTGAGTAGTTGTGGGTCTTGGCTCCTCCCAGTAATCCAGTGTGCCCTGTAGCACTATGCGATACTCTCCCGTAGTCGGATTAACCATATCCACCTTTGCCCTGCAGGTGGTGGAGTTGTACAGAAGATCGTTCAAGCAATGCTCCAGAGCGGCAGGAGAAGTTGGAGTTCTCTCTAACACCTGAAAATTCTGATATCTGAATTTGTTCACCTTTTTCACCCCCTTCTAAATTTTAGAAGTTTTTTGGTTTTTCCCACGGATCACGCTTCGTGGGAATTGATCTAAGATACATTCCCAAAACAAGAGAGAGGGAACACTGAAGACGCTGAACAATGCTTTCAGGATTCAGTGTTTTCAGTGTTCAGTTTTTTCAGTGCTTAAAATTTAACGATTGGTCCACCAGGTCTCCGGATTCTCCCAGTCCAGGCAACCATGGAGAACGATACGATACTCTCCCGTCTCCGGATTGATGGAGTCCACCTTAACCTTGGCGTTGATCGAGCAAGCCACCAAGTCGCTGATCCTTCTTTGCAGATAGGATGGGGACATTGGGGTTCTCTCTATTGTCCTAAAATCATGGAAATTGAATCTCTGCATATTTCTCACCCCCTCTCTTTTGTTTTATTTTTCTTTCGGGTAAGTCCTTCAGGACAAACCCCTTTCGGGTAAATCCCCCTCTTTTTTGGGACGCATCTTCTGATTCCAATTCTTTAAGGAAGTAGTTTCCCGCCCAACACCATCTTTTGGTCTTTTTCAAAAGAACAAGTTAAAATGGTTGCATATTTTGAAGGCATCTTCAATAGCTTGAGATTTTGATCTTCCACCTTTGAAGTGGAGTGGACAAGTTTCTCCTCTTCTTCCCCGCCTTTGGTGGCATTTTCAACAAAGCCTATCAATTGGTCAATGTTTGTTTTTAAATCCTGAGGATCTTTGTAATAGAGCTTATTCATTTTTCACCTCACTCCTTCTAAAGAGCTGGCAAATTTGGCAAAGCTCTTTTTGAGTCCCAAAGCGCAAAATTCTTTAACTCTTTGAAGAGAGAAACCACCGATCTTTTGGTCCAGCCGAAATCGGAAGCGACTTTGGATTCTAAACTGACCAGCTCACTTTTTTGACCCAAAGGCATTCTCCCTCGAAGATATTTGACTAATTCAATTATGCGAAAATCTCTTTTTGCCAGATTTTTGCCCAAAAGCAACTTTTTCACTAAATTGACCGCAAAGAAGCTTGAAAATCTCCCCACGTCTTCCTCCCTGCATTCTATAAATAGATCAAACCTGTGCTCCGGGTTTTTATATCCACAGGTTATCCCGCTACAAGAATCCATTTTAGTGATATTTGACTGCAGGTCGATGATCACGTGTTCGACTAAATGTGCGATGTGAGTTAGTCCTTCCACTTTTTCTGAGGATATCTCATGGTGGTTCTTTAAATCTTTGAAGAGGTTCTCCCCGCATTTGTGTTTTTCTAAAGTAGGTAACAATTTCAAGAGTTTTCGATAAACTGAAGAGAAATCTGCTCTTTTTTTGCCTTCGGGTATGAAAACATCCAAAATCACTTTAAGTTTTTTACCTCCCGGCTTGAACCTTTTGTTCAAACCAAAAATGTCCGGGAACTCTCCGTAGGATATCTCTTTGATTTCCACAAATATTTTCCAAAGGAAGGCGATTTTTTACTGAAATTCTCTGTCACCCACAAGACTTGCACTACTCTTGTCGGCAAAAGAAAACCATATCTTTATCTTTATTTCAAAAAATTTATAATTTTTTTGTTGACTTTTGCTCAGGATGAAATAAATTGTTAGTTTGTGACAAAAGTAACAAGGAACTTTTGGCTGTGGCGATTAATACGAACGAACAAAATTTTATTATATTCTACTTAATTTCCCTCTTGCTATTCCCTCTCCCCTTGGTGGGAGAGGGTTAGGGAGAGGGGTCTGTATTAGTTTTTCGGCTTTAAACCGCTAACCTCTTCAAAGGAGCAACCATTATGAACCAAAAACCTAAAAAAGGGAGCGCTTACGGCTGGCTTTTTCAAAGGATCACCGGGATCTTTTTGGCTTTCTTTTTGATCCTTCACTTCCAAGTCCTTCATTTCACTAAGGAGTGGAAGATCGATTTCGATGTAGTCACTCACAGATTAGATAGCACTGCCTGGGTGATCTTCTATCTGATCTTTGTCCCAGCTGGGCTTTTTCACGCCTTCAACGGAGCCTGGCAGGTGATCGGGGACTATCGACCCAAACTTGGAATCCAAAAAACCGTTAAAGCCTTACTTTGGGTCTTAGGGATTGCTATCTCCGCTTACGGATACTATTTGATAGTTACATTTACCAAAGGAGCCTAAATATGTATGAATCAAAGTCCGGATTTTTCAAAAAATATGTAGACGAAGTCGGTTTGAACCCCAATGTGGGAACCTGGGCTTGGTTTTTGCACCGTCTCACCGGGGTGATTTTGGTCCTCTATCTTTTTATGCATTTGTTTGTGCTATCTTCATCTTTGGCTGGGGGTGAAACCTTTAATAAATGGCTCTCCACCGTGCAAAATCCGGTGTTTCACTTTTTGGAAATCGGATTAGCCGCAGTGGTAGCTTTTCATCTTTTGAACGGTCTGAGGATCACCATTACCGACTTCTTTTTTGTAACCAAGTCGCATAAGACGATCTTCTGGATAGCCATGATCATATTTTTGATTCTTTTGATCATCACCTTGATCGTCTTTTTGCCCAGGGTATTTTCACATCATTAACGAACTACGCCCGACACAAAGGTCGGGCGCTACGAGTGGCGTAGCGTCTGACGTTTCTGTCAGACGTTAATCTTCGAGGGAACGAGCTTCGTTACGAGCATCGACACCAATAACCGAGCATCGAACCTTATTAAGAAGGAGAAAACATGATATTTCACGACATATTAGTAGTCGGCGGTGGCTTGGCTGGTTTAAGGGCCGCCATCTCTGCCGCTGAAAAGAAAGCAGATGTAGCTATAGTTTCCAGGCTCTATCCGGTCAGGTCACACTCCGGTCAGGCACAGGGTGGGGTCAATGCCGCCTTAGCCAACAATCCCCAGGCCAAAGACGATACCCCGGAGAAACATGCATTCGATACCGTCAAAGGGAGTGACTTCTTGGCAGACCAGGAAACCTCTATCTTCATGACCCAGGAGGCGCCTGAGGCTATCTTCGAAATAGAGCACTGGGGCTGTCCTTTCAGCCGAACCCCGGAAGGCAAAATCGCTCAAAGACCCTTTGGTGGAGCAGGATACCCCCGCACCTGCTACGGGTCAGACAAAACCGGTCATTACATGCTGCAAACCCTTTACGAACAGACGGTCAGACATAATGTCAAGGTTTACAGCGAATGGGTGGTGATCGGCTTGGCAAAGGACGTGGATACCTGTTGCGGGGTGATCGCTTTAGACATGCATTCAGGGACGCTTCAGGCCATGGGGGCTAATGCAGTGATATTTGCCACCGGCGGCTCCGCCCGAATATATGGAAACTCCACCAATGGCATAACCTCCACCGCCTTTGGGGTGGCTATCCCCTATTGGGCTGGGGTTCCGTTGAAGGATATGGAGTTCATCCAATTCCATCCCACTTCACTTTATCCCTCAAACATCCTGATGACTGAAGGATGCAGAGGGGAAGGGGGAACTCTGATCAACAAGGATGGGGAGCGGTTCTTGACAAAATATGCCCCTAAAGCCATGGAGCTTGGTCCAAGAGATATTGTTGCCAGAGGGATAATGACTGAGATTCTGGAAGGACGCGGATATGAGGATGCCTATGTGTATCTGGACTTAAGACACTTAGGAAAAGCCAAAATCATGGAAAAGCTTCCCGGAATCAGGGAAATCACCTTAGATTTCATTGGTTTGGATCCGATTGAAAAACCTATTCCCATTCAACCGGGGACACATTATTGCATGGGAGGAATTGATACCAATGTAGACGGAGAAAGTCCGCTTAAAGGCTTTTATGCCGCGGGAGAATGCGCCTGCGTTAGCGTGCACGGAGCAAACAGATTGGGCGGGAATTCACTTCTGGATACCTTAGTTTTTGGAAAAAGAGCCGGAGCAGTTGCCGCAGGATACACAAAAGATAAATCAAAACAATCCCGGACCAACGCCTTGGAGCGCGCTTTGAAAAGAGAAGAAGATAATCTGAATCAGATGCTCAAGTCTAATGGTAAAGAAAATCCCCACAAGATTAATAACGAATTAAGAAAGCTGATGCCCGAGAAGGCAGGTATTTTCCGTAATGAAAAGCAACTGTCGGAAGGATTAACCCAGATTAAAGCCTTGAAGGAGAGATTCAAAAAGATAAGACCGGTCGCCTCCGGCAGGAGTTTTAACTTAGATAAGGTTTGGTTCCTGGAGATTAAGGGGAATCTCGATGTAGCGGAAGCAGTAGTGGCAGGAGCTTTAGCACGAAAGGAGAGTCGCGGCTCTCACTTTCGTAGAGATTTCGCGACCAGAGACGATGCCAACTTCATGAAGCACACTGTTGCCACCTACACTCCCGAAGGACCAAAGCTTTCTTATAAGGATGTCTCCATAACCAAGTATCAGCCTGAAGAAAGGAAATACTGATTATGACAGTATAGATTGAGACGTATCAACACGTCCGCCGTCGGCTGTCCGCAGTCCGCCGCAAAAGAGAGTATAGACTGAGATTGATACATATCAACCTAAAGAAAGGAAATATAAATTATGACTGAATTCAAAATCTTAAGATACGATCCGGATAAGGACAAGGAGCCTTATTTTCAGACCTTCACTTTTGATAGCCCCAAAGGAATGACCGTTCTGGAAGGGCTGATACATATTTTTGAGAATATTGACCCAACCCTGTCCTTCAGGTCGATGTGTCGAGCCGCTGTCTGTGGCTCGTGTGCTATGCACATTAATGGTCTTTACAATTTGTCTTGCCGAACGCAGATTGACAAATATGGCGGCAAGGTCACCCTAAGACCTCTCTCTCATCTCCCCATAATTAAAGATCTGGTGGTGGATCTGGAGCCGTTCTTCGAAAATTATAAGAAAGTAATGCCGTATTTGATTCCAAAAAATGATCCACCCAAAAAGGAATATATTCAAAGTGAAGCGGAGAGGAAAAAAATAGATCCCTGGGTTGATTGCATTTTGTGTGCGGCTTGTTATGGCGCCTGTCCGGTTCAAGCCACCGACCCCCAATATTTGGGACCGCACGCCTTGGCAAAAGCTCTAAGATTTATCGACGACTCCCGCGATGGTGGAGGCAAAGAAAGATTAGCTTTCGTGGCTTCTGATTTCGGGGTTTTCAGATGCCATACCATTTTCAATTGCCAAGAGGTCTGCCCCAAAAAGATAGACCCCACCAAAGCCATTGCTAAGTTGAAGATGAAGGCTTTATTCGGATAAAACTATATTACCTCACCCCTTTTGTCCCCCTCTCCATAAAATGGAGAGGGGGAATTTGTAGGGGCTTGATTCATCAAGCCCATTAGGTTGAAAGAATTTCCCCCTCAC
>JALHUP010000379.1 GCA_022866585.1 Candidatus Zixiibacteriota bacterium
ACCATCTTCTCCATGAACATCGTCACCATGTATTTTGCCCAATGGATCATAGTGGACAATAAAAAAGAAGATATTTACTACAGCGCCTGCTACGCCCTCTCCATGTTTCTGGTTGCGATAACCATGCCTGTTTTAGGAGCAATCTCCGACGTCAAAGGAAGAAGGAAACCCTTTCTTTTGACTTTAACCTTAGGCTGTATATTCGCAACATTTTTAATAGGAATGATCAGCAATATGGTTGTGGATGTGAATACCAAAGTCCTTTTTGCGTTAATATTTTTTGGGATTGCCAATTTCTGTTATGAAGGAGGATTGACCTTTTATAATGCTCTTCTTCCCGAGGTGAGCACAAAAGATAATATTGGAAAAGTTTCAGGCTTGGGCGTCTCTTTGGGATATGTAGGAGCCATTGTAGGTTTGTTATTAGTTAAGCCTTTCGTGGAGGGGAATCTCTTTGGAATGAGGATACCGTTCATAGGAGATGGAGGAAGAGATAAAGCATTCATTCCTACCGCCTTCTTTTTTCTATTATTCAGTCTCCCCATATTTTTCTGGGTGAAAGAGAAGGTGATAGAAGGCTTCGACAATGAGAAGGTTAAAATAAAGTTCGCTTGTCAAAGGGTTTGGGAAGGGATCTCCAACACTCAAAAGTATCCTGGAGTTTTGAGATTTTTGATTGCCAACTTTTTTGTATCGGATGCCATTGCTACAGTAATCATCTTCATGGCGGTTTATGCGCAATTGGTAATGGGCTTTCCGGATTCGGTCAAGATATGGTTTTTCATTGTTTCCACCACTTCGGCTGTAATCGGCTCCTTTTTGTGTGGATATGTTACAGATTTTATCGGACCTAAAAAAACTTTGCTTTTTGTGATAATCGGATGGATATTATCTTTGTCCGTGGTTATTTTCTCAGCCGATAAAACCATCTTTTGGATCATGGGCTCTTTGGTGGGAATTTTTTTGGGTTCAACCTGGACTGCTTCCCGACCGCTTTTGACCAGCCTGGCACCAAAGGAAGTATTGGGTCAATTTTTCGGTTTATACTCCTTATCAGGAAAGGTCGCGGCGATTTTGGGACCGATTATCTGGGGAATAGTGGTACTCTATTTTAAAGCCGATAAAGTTATGGTTCAAAATGTGATTTCATTTTTGAGAAATTTGGGTGTTACTTTTACCGATCAAGTGATTTTGACCATCCAGTATCGTTTTGCCGTGGGGGCTTTGGTGCTGATGGTGATCTTGGGTTTGATCATATTTCTGAAAGTTCCAGATAGATTCAAGAATGAACATCCGGAGTAGCGACACCCCGCCTTTGGCGGGGCTCTAAGTTGTTTCGGGAATTGGAATTCCCGAAACAGTTTCATGCGGGAAATCCAATTCCCGCACGAACAACAAAATTCGGAGGAATCTTGACAGCCTGGCATGAATACGTGGGCGTCTCCCACATACATACAACTGATTCAGACGGAACTAAGTGTGTTTCTGAGATAATCAAGATCGGACAGAAAACCGGCTTGGATTTCCTTTTTTTCTCCGATCATATGACCCTAAAATCCCTTCACTTGGGGCTGGAGGGATGGCACGGGAATACTTTTGTTTTGATCGGCTATGAGATACATGATCAAACCAACAAGAATCATTATCTGGCTTTCAATATCAACGAAGTTTTGTCCGGCGAACTCTCTCCGCAAGAATATGTAAGAGAAGTAAAAAAGCGAGGTGGTTTGGGAATAATTGCTCATCCCGATGAGACCCGAGTCCTGCCTCAATTTCCTCCTTATCCCTGGACGGCCTGGGATGCAAAAGAATTTGATGGCATCGAAATCTGGAATCAGATGTCCGAATGGATGGAGGGAATAAACAGGTTCAATCAGCCCAAAATGTTTGTCTCCCCCAGAAGGTATCTTAAAAGCCCCACTCCCAAGACTCTCAAAATATGGGATGAGTTGAATAAGCAAAAGAAGGTTTTTGGAATAAGCGGGGTGGATGTGCACGCACATCCTTATAGATTCGGTCCGTTCAAATTAGTAATTTTCCCTTATGAGGTTCAATTTAAATCTCTGAGAACCCATCTCCTTTTGGATACACCTTTGTCGAGGGATACTAAGATTGCCAAAAAACAGATCATCGATGCTATGAGAAATTGTCAGCTTTTTATCTCCAATTACCGCCGGGGAGATGCCAAAGGATTTTCCTTTTATGCCGAAAGCAAAAATCAGATGGCCAAGATAGGGGAGAGGATAAACTTCTCAGACGATGTTACCTTTATTATTAAAGCCCCGCAAAAATGCCAGATCAGACTCCTCCGGGATGGAACAATAGTTAGTGAAAGTGTGGGAAGGAATTTAGAATATTCTGCTAGAGAACCAGGCATTTACCGTGTGGAAGCGTACAAAGGCAAAAAGGGCTGGATTTTCTCAAATCACATAAGAGTAGAGTAGATTGTAGGTCGACCATGGCGAAGCCTGGTCGACAGAAAATCTGTAGCGGTTTGATTTATGGTTCGACTTTGCTCACCATCCTGAGCTTGTCGAAGGATCGAACCCCATGGTCGCATAAATGCGACCGCTACAGATCATCAAGCCCAATAAATTGGGCAACTACAATTCATCATCGTGTTTTTGTGTTGTGTCAGGAGCTACTCCTGACACTATTTTTTTATGTCAAGAATAGGTCCTGACATAACCCAAAAAAATTTTAGCTTTCTTGAAAATTTTTGAAACCCCTTATATCTATTACTTATGGAAGAAGAAAGAAAGGAAGTTAGGCGGTTCGAAGGTTTTATGTGCGAACCGTAAACCATGAACCTTTAACGAAACATAGGAGGGTAAAACGATGAAACCGAATGAACTGAAAGACTTGAAGCTGGAGGTCGAGGAGCTCGAGGAAAAGATCGCACCATTAGCTTGGTCTGGTGGTCGATTAGCTAACTGTAACTGAAACTTCGACCACACCTCCCGTTTAAGGGGTGTACCAATATGGTATGCCCCTTTTTATTTTTATATGAAAAAATCGCCCAATAAATTGGGCAACTACAAAAAACCGTAAACTGTAGCGATCGGATTCATCCGACCTGTATTACTCGTAGCCGACATTCGCCAATGTCGCCTCACAAAGATGGGATTCTATATAGCGGAAGGCTTTAGCCTTCCATTTTTGGAAACCTAAAGGTTTCCGCTACATAGCTGGATTCCCGCTGGAGTTTATCCCTGCGAATGCAGGGACGGGAATGACAGGTAAAATGTAGGGGTCGGATTTATCCGACCCGAAATCCTCAACCCGACCCCAACGGGCTTGATGAATCAAGCCCCTACGTTTGTAAACCATCTGTAGGGGTCGCATTTATGCGACCCGGCGGGCTTGATAAATCAAGCCCCTACAAATATAAGACTTTCTGTGCCTGCCAAGTTCCCTGACTTGGTCCCGCATTTTGCGGGCTCGGGTCCGGGATCCGACAGACACATAAAAAGTCCGCAAATTTCTGTCTAAGGTTTGGTGGACGCGGACAGTTGCCCGCAGGCGGCTTGGATGTCTTCGCCTTTGCTTTGGCGCAAGGTGACTGTGGGACAGCGGGGATAAAGATAATCCCGGAAGGCGATAATCTTTTCTTTAGAAGGTTTTTCGAAGGGCAAATCGGGGGCGGAATTGTAGGGTATTAAATTGATCTTACAGGGAATTCCCTGCACTATCTTGGACAGTTCCAAAGCATCCTTTTGGGAATCGTTAAAATCTTTTATCAAAACATATTCAAAAGTAATCCTTCCTTTTTTCTTGCTTGTATAATATTTGACCGCCTCCAACAGCGCTTTCAAAGGATGCTTTTTGTTTATGGGCATCAGCTGGCTTCTCTTCTCATCGGTGGGGGCGTTGAGCGAAATAGCTAATTTGGGTTTTAAGGCTTGGTCGGCTAACTTCTTTATCATGTCCTGGATGCCGGCAGTGGATAGGGTAATCTTGTTAGCGGCCAAAGAGAGACCCAGCTCGGAATTCATGATTTTCAAAGCTTTAATCGTATTGTCGTAATTTAAAAGAGGCTCCCCCATGCCCATGAGCACCACATGCGTGATTTTACGATCTTTCAGTGCCATAATTTGATCCACAATCTCACCTGTGGTCAAGTTCCTTTTAAAGCCCATCTTTCCGGTGGCACAAAAAGTGCACCCCAGAGGACATCCTACTTGGGTGGATACGCAAATAGTAGCTCGGTTCTTTTCCCACATTAAAACCGTTTCAATTTTCTCTCCATCTATTAGCTTAAAAAGGAACTTTTCCGAAAAGTCAAGTGAGGAGGTTTGTGTCTTTAGTAATTTTATACCATCTATATATGCGATGGAGCTCAGCTTTTCCCGAAGGGTTTTGGAGAGATCGGTCATCTGGTTAAAATCGGTGGCTCTTTTATCATACATCCACAAAGCCAGCTGATTGGCTTTGTATTTTTTCTCTCCTAAATCACCAAGCAGTTTTTCTAAATCCTCTATCCAGAGTCCTTTTAGATTAATCTTTTCTTTCATGTGTATTGTTTGCAGTCCACCGGCCGCCGACCGCCGCAAAATCATGTTTTTAAGCGGCGGACTGCGGACAGCGGACGTCTTTTACTCTATCCGTTGACTAACTCTATGAATTCGCTCGGCACAAATTCCGCTAATACCGTTACTCCCATATCATAAAACCGTGTCCCCCCTTGAAAGGCTTCTTTTGCTTTTACGGTGAAAACTATGGGGTTTTTTGATTTTCTTGAGCCTACTTGAAAAGCCTCTTCTTTGCTTTTGCTCAAGTGGACGTATCTTCTTTTCATCGGTTTTATGCCCTCACCCAAGATGGTATTTTTCATGG
>JALHUP010000380.1 GCA_022866585.1 Candidatus Zixiibacteriota bacterium
CATTTTGACCCTCTTCACTTTTTCCCGAGAAAACTGGAAAAGACCAAAGTATGAGGTTTCGGCTATAATGAAGCTTTTGTATGAAACCACCAAAAGGGAGATAAATGAGCTGGATGAGAACAATGTGAAGTTAATCACTACTGGAAGAATCGAGGAGCTACCCCCCGAAAAAAGAGAGATTTTGGAAGGAGCCAAAAACAGGACTAAAGACAATACCGGTTTGATCTTGAATTTGGCTTTGAACTATGGAGGGAGAACCGAGATTTTAGATGCGGTGAAGAGATTTGCCTTGGATGTGAAAGAGGGAAAACTTGCCCCAAACGATTTGAATGAGAAAACCTTTTCTGAGTATCTTTACACAAAAGACCTCCCCGATCCGGATCTTTTGATCCGAACCTCAGGAGAAATGCGGATCTCCGACTTCCTTTTATGGCAGACATCTTACACTGAACTTTATGTGACTGATGTCCTATGGCCCAATTTCTCAGTCAAAGACTTTTATGAATCCATCTGGGATTATCAAAACCGGGAAAGAAGATTTGGGAAAATATAAAAGCAGTGGATAGGGAACAGGCAAGAGGCAATAGTGAAAATCTTGAACCATGAACTGATAAGAAAGGTTAGAAGGTTTGAAAGTTAGAAGATTAGAAGGTTAAAAAGTTAGAAAGTTCAAAGGTTAAGACAAACGGGTTAGCCTTCAGACTCGCGAACTTTTCCTATGGAACCTGCGGACAGACTTATAGGATGAAGAGTAATCTTTTCACCAGAGTGGTGGTGGCTTTCGTTTTTGCCCCTCTCATAATTTATATAACCCTCCTAGGCAAACTTCCATTTTTAATTTTAATTGAAGTTCTAATCGTCTTAGGTCTATGGGAATTTCTCCGCCTATCTCAAGCCAAAAACTCCGAAATTCCCAAAATCCCCTTAATAATATTGGGTGTCTTTTTAGGTCTCTCCGCCTACCTGTGGGGGGAAAGAGTTTTTCTTTTTTTTATTTTAGGTATACTATATCTGTTCGCTCTACTCTTGGTGGTTAAAGGGAAAACCGAAGGAGCCACTTCCAATTTGGCTCTATCCCTTTTGGGATTTTTCTATGTGGCTGGACTTTTCAGTTACTTAATCCTTTTAAGAGAGATGTCTCCTGAAAGCATCTCCAATAGATTCGCTTCGCTCACTACAAGCTACAAAATGGGAGGAGTGTGGATTGTCTATCTTTTGCTTTGTATCTGGTCCTGCGATACTTTTGCATATTTTATTGGAGCACCTCTGGGAAAACATCCGCTTTCTCCACGGGTAAGCCCTAAAAAGACGGTAGAGGGATTTGGGGGAGGTATCCTGGGAGCAATTGCCGCCGCATTTTTTTCCCATTTTGTTTTTTTCTCTTCAGCGCAGTTAAAAGACCTCTTAATCATCTCCCTGATCGTCGCCTTCGTTGGACAGGTAGGAGATTTGACAGAGTCGCTTTTCAAAAGGGATGCTCAATTCAAAGATACGTCAAATATCATTCCGGGCCACGGTGGAATACTGGATCGTTTCGACAGTTTGCTCTTCGTTTCTCCATTAGTTTTTTACTATTTGAAATTTGTAGTGTATAGATGAATTGGTCAACGGATTAAACGGATAAAAGACTCTTGGAGATAATATTGTGGCAGCACTTAAATGAATTGGCATAATCACCCTCCCCTGTATCCCCTCCCATCGAGGGAGGGGAGTGATGGGGTTCCCTCTCCCCTGGGGGAGAGGGCAAGGGTGAGGGGGATAGTGTGCGGCATTCGTCATTCGAAGTGATAAAATATTTAGATTATCTTTTTGTGATTAGACCGGTTTTAATGCCTCCCGTATGGACTATCCTTCTTTTGGGACACCATCGTAGTGCGGTCTTCTCGGTGGAAAGCAATTTGGCCGGCTTGATCCTTGTTTTGGTTACTTTTCTGATGGGGGCGATCTATCTTTTAAATCAGATATATGATGTAGAATCCGACAGGTTAAACAGGAAATTGTTTTTCTTGGCGGAAGGGCACATTTCAAGAAAAAACGCTATCTTCGAGACGGTTCTTCTTAACCTCATAAGCATAATTCCATCCTATTTCATTTCGCTGCAGTTAGGAGTCCTTTTTACCCTGGGATTTTTGTTCGGTCTTTTTTACTCCGTTCCACCTTTTTCTTTTAAGGGAAAGCCTGTGGGTGGGTTTTTATTTAATATCTTGGCGCATGGAAATTTCACCTTTTTGGCGGGCTGGGCAATGAATCAGACTCTTTCAGCAAAGTCGATCCTCTTCTCCCTGCCTTATATGTTTGCAGTGGGAGCTGTCTATTTGAACACCACTATTCCAGATATTGAGGGAGATAAAAGATCAGGAAAGATCACTCTGGCTATAAAATGGGGGAAGGGAAAAGTTGTCATTTTTGCCTCTATTTTAGTCTTTTTCTCAACATCTTTATCTTTTTTTATTAAAGACATTCCTTTCTTTATCGCATCAGCTTTGGTTTTCCCCTTTTTTCTCTTTAGTGCTTTGACCAGGAAAAATAATGCTATTGTTTTGTCGACCAAATTATCTATATTATTTTTGTCCATCGCCGCCGGATTTTTCTATCCCTGGTATTTTGCAGTTTTGATTATAGGATTTCTGGGGACAAGGTTTTATTACAAGGCTCGTTTCAAATTAAACTATCCAACACTTGGGAATTAAAGCTAATACAAACGTATTAAATGATATAAAAATCCCCGTTTTATCTTTGTGTGCCTTCCAGGTTCCCTGAAATGGTCCCGCATTTTGCGGGATCGGGTCGGGGACCCGACAGGCACAAGAACTGTTTCAGGTTGTAGCGGAAAGCTTTAGCTTTCCACTTATATTGGAGACCTAAAGGTTATCAACTGATTATGGTGACAATCCGACATAAGGCAATAGCTCTTTTGAGCCGTTGGAGAGAGACAGAAAATGTAGCGGTTTGATTCATCAAACAATGTCGCATGAATGCGACCGCTACAAAATCTGTCAAGTTAAAAAGTTGGAGACCTTCCTTCGACAAGCTCAGGACAAGAAAGGTCTCCACTACATTGTGCTCAGATTAAGTTCATTCTTCTTATCTATTTTATGAAAAAGTTCCTCACCGTTTTTTTGAATCATCTTTCGCTCGAACGGAGTTTATCTCCCAATACCGTCGAATCATATAAAATCGACCTTAAAAGATATATCAAATTTTTAGGAGATGAAAAAGTTTCCTCTCTTGAGGAAATAAAAGAGGATCATATCACCAAGCTAATTGGACAGCTTTCCCTGCTGGGACTAAAGGCAACCAGCATTGCACGGAATCTTGCCGCTATCAAAAGTTTTCATAAATTTTTGGTAAGGGAGGGTTATACCGAATCTGATCCAGCCGGGGCCTTGGAATCACCAAAATTATGGAGGAAGTTGCCGGTTGTTTTAGACCAGCATGCGATGGAGAGGTTGCTGGATCAATCTATGGAAGATGCTTATTCAAAGAAGGGTAAACCCTTGCCCTTACACTTGCGGGACAAAGCTATCTTGGAATTTCTATATGCCACCGGAGTTAGAATCTCTGAGCTTATCGGCATAAAAAGAAAAAATCTTCTTTTGGAGGTGGGGCTGATCCGGGTAATAGGAAAAGGACAGAAGGAGCGAATAGTCCCCATCGGGGAAAAGGCGATAAAATCGGTGGAAGAATATCTGTCAGATTTACGTCCCCGCTTAGCGAATCAAAATTCCCAGGATGTGCTTTTTTTGAATCGAAGGGGAGGACCGCTTTCCCGAATGGGAGCGTGGAAAATATTGAGAAAATATGTGAACCGGGCGGGGATAAAAAAGAAGGTGAGCCCTCATACTATAAGGCACTCCTTTGCTACGCATCTTCTTGAAGGAGGGGCTGACCTGCGTGCAGTTCAGGAGATGCTCGGACATGCCGATATATCTACTACACAGATATATACTCACTTAGACCGAGAATATCTAAAGGAGGTTCACAAAACCTTTCATCCTCGGGAGAAGATGAAAATCTGATTTTATTTTTGTTCGTGCGGGAATTGGATTTTTCCGTCTTTGGCGGAATCCCGGTGACCCGCATGAGAGTGGTTCGGGAATTCCAATTCCCGAACCAACATAAATTCATCTACTTTTCAGAAACTTGAATGGTCAAGCTAAAGGGCTTGTTGAAATACCTTCCCTCCCTCGATGGGAGGGATTAAGGGAGGGTGAAAAGCGACGATTTATCAAAATTTTCACCCCCACCTTTATCATCCCCCGTCAAGGGGGAGGAGTTTTTCAAGAACCCCTAAAGCTGACATTCCAGGTTTCATTGGCAAGTTGTTTTTTTAAAGCTTTTTGCTGACACAAGACGGAGATGCCGAAAATCTTTATTTTCGGTTTTGTTTTATAAAGTCAAGGATATGCTTATGTTTCATTGTGCCCTTTATCAGCAAGGCGTTGAGATCCAGGATAAGTTAAAGAAAACTCTGAAAGCTTGGAAAACGGAGTTCCATCCCTTTTCCCAACTCTCTTGCTTAGAAGAACTAATTCAAAAACATATTTTAGACTTGATCGTGATAGCTGGCAAAGGTTCTTTCCGGGCTGAATTAAATCTGATCAAGACCATAAAAAATCACCCCATTTTGTCCTTAGCTCCTGTGGTCTTATATCATCCTGATCCGAGCAATAAGATGATAATAACGGGGCTGGATTTTGGCGCCGATGATTTCTTTTACTCCAGATGGGATACCCAGCTTTTTTCGGCTAAACTTAATACGATCATAAAAAGAAGCTGTCGGGACTTAGGAGTCAATCCCACGACCAGACTTCCGGGCACCAGTATAATTGAAAGGGAAATCGCCAAAAGAATTAAAAAAGGAGAAAAGTTTGCCGCCTGCTACGTGGATTTGGATGATTTTAAAGCTTATAACGATTATTATGGTTATCATCACGGAGACAAACTTATAAAGATGACCTCTGAGATAATCAGGGATTCTGTCTACAGCTTTTCTCCAAATAGTTTCGTAGGGCATATCGGAGGAGACGATTTCGTCTTCATCATTCCACCTGAAAAAATGGATTTTGTTTGTAGCAAGATCATCGGAATTTTCGATCGCATGATCGTACGTCGGTATGAAAAGGAGGATCAGACCAGAGGTTACATCATCACCGAAAACAGAAGGGGAGAAAAGGAGACTTTTCCCATAATGACTTTGTCCATAGCGGTGCTGGTAAATCATGAGAGAATGTTTAAGCACCAGGGGGAGATATCCCACATGATCGCCGATTTGAAAAAGTATACCAAGAGCCTTCCCGGCTCAAATTACTTTGTGGAACGCAGGAAAAAATATTGATCTGCGAGAAAACCCGTATTTTGAGGTTGTGACAAAGGGAAGTCCGTTAAAAAGCTTACGCCTGAATTCCATTAAATAAAAAACTTTCTTGATTCTTATCGAATCTTGCAAGAGTTGAAGGTATTAAATCAAAATTAAACTATTTGAGGAGGACTTTCAGCAAGTAATAATGCGGCTACGGGAAAACGCCCGATGTAGTAAAAGACCGCAATTCTTCTGCCTGGACGCAATCGCCAGATGGCTCCGCTTCCACTTCTTTTACTTTTCCCTTCGAGGGCGCCCACCATTCATAGATGACGTTAGGTTTAGTAGGGTTACGATTCGTTTTTACGATTTTGGCGCATTTTTTATAAGGAGCACCGTTAATAGTTAAGGTGACATTCTCAAATCCCTGGATGAGATAGTCGAAATTTTCATCTCTCCAAGAGGTGTTTTCTTTTATGGGTCCCACCAATATTTTGTAAAACGGTACGCTTTGTCCTACCTGTTCGGTGAAAAGGGTATCTGCCTTCTTGAATATAAAGGTAATGCTATTAGTGTCCGTATTCCGATAACGATCGTAGCCCGTATTACCGTGTCTTGTGTTTGCGCGGAGTATAGTCAGGTCGAAGCTATCGTGAATTGCATTGACATCGCATCCTGCGCTTAAGTGGATGTATCTCCATCTGTAGTCTTTTTGCATGGGATAATAATCAAGCGGGTCAGTAGGCTGGGGCGGCTCGGTGGGCTTGTTCTTACTGCAGACAAAAACAAAGATCAACGTAATGGA
>JALHUP010000381.1 GCA_022866585.1 Candidatus Zixiibacteriota bacterium
CAGATTATCGCCACCCCCATCAAGGACAAAGAGGGAAATATCACTGCCGCTCTGGAAGTGGTCGTGGACATCACCGAGCGCAAGCGGGCAGAAGGCACGTTACGAGAGAGCGAAGAGCGATATCGCACTCTCTTTGAGGACTCCCCGATTTCTCTATGGGAGGAAGATTTCTCCCAGGTCAAAAAGTTCAGTGATAGTTTGCGGGGTAAAGGAGTTAAAGACTTCAGAAAATATTTTGAAAATCATCCCAGAGCTGTGGTCAATTGTACAAACATGGTGAAGGTGATTGATGTAAATAGGGCTAGCCTAGAGTTGTTCAAAGCCAGAAGCAAAGAAGAGCTTCAGCGTGGTTTAGGCAACACTTTTAGTGAAGAGTCATACGATGCATTTAGAGAAGAGCTTGTTGCCCTCACTCAAGGCCAGACCACATTTGCAACTGAATCTATCGCTCAAACTCTCAAGGGTAACAGAAAACATGTGGTCGTAAGATGGTCTGTAGCTCCGGGCTACGATAAAACCTTATCGAAGGTGTTGGTCTCCATTAGCGATGTCACCGAGCTAAAGAGGGCGCGGGAGCAAAATCTCCTTCTTGAAACCAGTAAGGCTTTGTCCCGAACTTTGAAGTTAGATCAGGTGCTGAAAATAGCTACAGAAAAGATGGCTAAAGTTTTGAAGGCGGATCGTTGTGCTGTGGCTTTCACTGATCAGAATATACAGTCTGCGACAGTAAAGCATATCTATCTTAAAGAGGGGTCTCCCTCCCCAGACCTCTTGGGTTTTACGCTTTCTACGCGTGACTTTTATGAAGCAAAGGAATCTTTGGTAACAAAGGGATATTATAAGATATTTAATACTCGGACCGATCTTATCCCTAAGTCTTTAAGAAAGTATTTTCTCCGAGCCGGGGTCAAATCCACTCTGATTATCCCTGCGTTTATGGGGAATAAACTTTTGGCGTTGTTCACTATCGGGAGTGTAAAAGAGCTACGAAGCTTCACAGAAGAGGAGATCAGGCTGGCCCGGACCATTACTAATCAAGTCGCGGTAGCTATACAGAATTGTGGGCTTATAGAGGACCTGGAAAGGAAGCATGGTCAGATATCTGAACAGGCGGACCTCTTAAGGACACGATATAATGAACAGAAGATGTTATTTGAGTTGGCTCAGGCATTATCCTCCACTAATGATCTGGATCAAATGCTCAAGTTCGCCACCCAAAAGGTGACTGAACTTTTGAAAACAGAGAGGAGTTCCATCCTCCTCATTAATCCAGACGGAGAGAGTATCACAATAAAGGCACTTCACATTCAAGGAAAATTCCCCACTCCCGATGTGGTAGGCTTCACCCTTGACTCCAAGGCTTTCCCCCAGGTGAAGAAGCTTATAACTCGGACTCGGACCCAACCGTTTGTTATTCCCGATACTTCTGCCCTGCCCAAGGAAGACCCTTTGAGGGCGTATTTCCTTAGACGGGGGATGATCAAGTCAACGGTGGCTGTTGCTCTGCAGTCTAGAGGGAAGCTTTTAGGATTTCTGACCGTCGGCACCATAAAAGAGATCCATCACTATACCCCAGAAGAGATTCAGCTCCTGCAAACCGTTGCCAATTCTATCGCGGTGACCATTGAAAACCACCTGCTTTTAGAAAGCCTCAAAGCAAATTATGCTCAGATTGACAAACAAGCTCAAACCCTAAAAAGACAAGCCGAGGAGAGAGAGACTCTATTGAAAATCAGCCGGGAGCTTTCCCAGACTTTGGATTTGGACCGGATATTAGAGATAGCTACAAAAGAAGCGGCCCAGGCTCTCCGGGTGGATAGGTGCGCCGCTACGTTAGCTTTTCCAGAAGAGGGTTATGCTGAAATAAGGTGCATCTACGTGAAAGGGGACAAATCGGTTACTCACCTCTTAGGATACAAGTTGTATCCACATAACTTGCCCCAAGCCAAAGAGATGTTCGACAAAAGGAAAGCGATTCATATTCCCAACATCTACCATCTTTCGGACAAAAGCTTCGCAAAAGAATATTTCATAAAGGAGGGAATAAAATCGGTGGTCTTTTCTCCCATGGTTCATGGGGAAAAACTGGTAGGCTTTTTTGTTTTAAGCACAATGGAAGATTTCAAAACCTTCACCAAGGAGGAGATAAAATTAGCCCAGACCATCGCGGATCAAGTAGCCGTGGCTATTGAGAATGCAAGGCTTCTGGAACTGGTGAGAAGAAGCTCAGGGGATTTGAAAGCACTATCTATTCAGTTGATCAACGTCCAGGAGGATGAACGAAAGAAAATTGCGCAAGAGTTGCATGACGAGATCGGGCAGACACTTTTTGCCATGAAGATGAATCTGGAGATGACCAAAAAGAGCTTGCCCCCAGACTCGGAGAAACTTGAGGATATGAAGAACCGGTTAACTGATACAGAAAATCTTTTGAGTCAAACTATAGATCAGATAAGAAATTTGACTACAGATTTACGACCTAGTATGTTAGACGACTTTGGATTGATACCGGCATTAAATTGGTATATAGACAACTTCTCTAAAAGGACAAATATTAAGGTTTACTTAAAAATCAAAAATTTTAAGCCCAGATTATCTTCTGAAGTCGAAACAACATTCTACCGTATAATCCAAGAAGCCTTAACCAATGTGGCCAAGCATGCCCAAGCCACCGAGGTTTCGATTTTGCTTGCTCGAGAGAATTCAAATGCCTGCCTCGCGGTTGAGGACAATGGGATTGGATTCGATGCCAAAAAGGCGACCTTTCCAAAAGATAGGTTGGGGATATTCAGCATGAAGGAGAGGGTGGGGCTCTTAAATGGTGAATTTGAAATTCGCTCCAAAGCAAATAGAGGAACAAAACTTAGCGTAAAAATTCCATTAGTAGAAAAGAGAGTGTGAGGAAAACCACATTTCTTGTGCTAACATTATGAAGAGAATTAAGCTTTCAAATCATCAATTTGAAATTCGTTTGAGTAAAATAGATGAACAAAACTAAACCTAAAAATTCCATTAAAAGAGAGGAGAGTATGGGCAAGATCAGATTACTCGTGGCTGACGATCATAAGATCTTTCGTCAGGGAATCAAGAAGCTCTTGGAAGAGGAGAAAGATCTGCAGGTGGTGGGCGAAGCCAAGGATGGCCGGGAGGCCGTTAAGAAAGCTGAAGAGTTGAAGCCGGATATAGTCTTAATGGATGTAGCCATGGCCGATCTTAATGGCATGGAGGCAACCAGGCAGATAAAGAAGGCTCTGCCTGATACCAAGATATTGATGCTGACCATGCACAAAAACGAGGAGTATGTTTTGCAATCTTTTCAAGCCGGTGCCTGTGCTTATGTTTTGAAGGAAGGTGCGGTAGAAGAGTTGGTCTCTGCAATTCACTCCGTCTATAATGATAAATCTTATTTAAGCCCGACCATCTCCAAGACCGTGGTCGACGCCTACCTTAGGAAGATGGAGACCGGAAAAATGGAGACCCCCTTTGATCTTCTCACTGATAGAGAAAGAGAGGTATTGCAACTGATTGCTGAGGGATATACCAATCGTGAGGTGGCTAAGTCTCTTTACATCAGCGTGAAGACGGTCGAGGCTCATCGAGCCCACATCATGCAGAAATTGGACATCCATGAAGTAGCAAGGCTGGTCAAATACGCTATCCAAAAGGGACTGGTGGATCTGACCACATAAAGGTTCAAAATTCAAGATTCAAACATGAGCGACAAAATTTTGAATCTTCTGTATGTGAGGGGAAGATAAGGTCGGCGTTATGAAAAGACATTCTCAAAATGCAAATAAAGGGGAAAATCGTACTAGGAGTTTATAATTAAAAAATACGGCATTTTGCTACTTGTCAAGTTTTGGGAAGACCTTATATTGCTTTTGCAAGTTAGACTTCATACTGTTAGACTTCATCCCGAGGGTGTGCCCTGTAGCTTTGGGTAGTTCCTAGCCCCCCTCTACCCTTACCAAAAGCACACCCTCTTCCTCTATCTGGACCACAGGCAGCCTCAAGAGCTTACAGTTAGGGTTGATTTAGTTCTTTTATTTTTGGATAATTAAATTTTCCAGCCTAAACTTATCTTTTGTAGTGAAGAAGGGGGAAATGTCTTCATTCTTCTGAAGTTAGATATTCTTTCAAGATGAATCCTTCGATTGATATGGCATCATAAAATTAAAACAGAGCGATCTTTCAACAAGATCGCTCTGTTCGGAACTGAAAGAATTAGTTGGGTTTTATCCCGTTTATTTTATCGGCAAATCATTTATCCTGCTTTAATTCTTTTCCAGAAAGGTTTATCAGCTCATATCCGATTTCGCGGGATATGATTCATGTGGTTACCTATGAATAGTATTGAGGAATAGATTTCACAAGTTGGCACGTATAAGGCAACTGAGGGATAATGCGGTTGGCCAGATCGTTTGCTTTTTCACTTCACAGAAAGATTGAGGGACTTTTAAATCTTTCTGCACTAATTGTTCCATTTGTATTTGTGGGATGGGGTCTTTAAATGGTTTCACTTCCTTGAATATAATAGCACTGACCTCCGATGCACCGTTGCAATATGAACCAAATTCGTCAAAAGTGCAACCAAGTTCATCCTTCCAATCCGACCAGATTCTTTCAGGAGAACTTGTTATGATGTCGCCAATGATTGCCTCTCCAACGAAACGCCTTGAAGGAGAGGAAGCGTAAAGGAGGGCTGAAGCACCTTTCCATTTGCTCGAAAATCTTCTTCTAATCTCAACCCTTTTCTTTCCTTTGATTATCGCATCAGCAAAAGCCGGTCGAATGCTAAATACTAAATCGCAGTGCGCTGTGTTACCATTCAAAGTGAAATTCTCTATTATAGAGGGCAGTTTGTTAACGACACCTTTCCACACATCCTTAAAACTTGCGCTACAAGATAATTCTTCATCAAAAAGCCGGTATTGAACCCCTGCAAGTCCGTTATTCACAAATCCATAGTTTCTAAAGAATTGCTCCAATTCAAACCACAATTTGGAGGGAGCGGTGAAATGAATATGTGTTGCTATATTTCTGA
>JALHUP010000382.1 GCA_022866585.1 Candidatus Zixiibacteriota bacterium
CTTAAATCTCCTTTATCAGAAATTGTTGTCATTCAACCTAATTTGGGTCAAATCCTTTTATCAAAACGCTCCTCTTATCTTTTCTAACTCTATCTCCTTTTGTTCGCCGCTATCCATGTCTTTCAAAATGGCTTTTCCTTTTTTGATTTCATCCTCACCTATGATTAAAACTTTTTTGGCTTTTTGGCGGTTGGCTTCTTTCATTTGAGCTTTTAAGCTTCGGTTCAAATAGTCGGTCTCACAGATGATGTTTTTTTCTCTTAAATCTTTTATGAGTTTCATCGCCAAGGTCCTGGCTTCGTCTCCCAGGGTGGCAATAAATAAATCTAAATTCTTCTCTTCTAAATCCAGCTTTTCCTCCATCTTTAAAACCAACACAAATCTCTCTATCCCGGCGGCAAAACCGATGGCTGGGGTATTTTTTCCACCTAACTCTTCGACTAAAAGATCGTAGCGTCCGCCACCACATAAAGTATCCTGAGTGCCCAAGAGCTTTGATTTCAGCTCAAAAGCGGTTTTGGTATAATAATCCAAGCCGCGCACCAAGGTTTTGTCCTCGAAATAATCTATCTTTAGCGCATCCAAATATTGTTTGACTAAAATATAATGATTTTTACACTCTTCACAGAGAAAATCGATCATCACCGGGGCGTCTTTCAACTGCTCGATGCATCCTTCCTTCTTACAATCAAACATCCGTAAGGGATTTCGCAAAAAGCGAGTTTTACAGTCTTCACACAACTCACCTACTTTGTCCTTCATAAAATTGAGGAACTTATCCCTATGAATTGGTCGACAAACAGGACAGCCAATGCTGTTTAGATGCAGTTTGAAATCGGTTATGCCCAGAGCATAGCAAATTTTGACCGATAGATCGATCACTTCGGCATCCAAAGAAGGCTCCAAAGAGCCAATGGCTTCAACCCCAAATTGATGAAATTGTCTTAGGCGCCCTTTCTGAGGTCTTTCCTGCCGGAACATGGGACCGAAATAAAAAAGCTTAACCAAGGGGGATTTCTCCCCCAGGCTATGCTCCAGATAAGCCCTCACTACTCCCGCAGTTCCCTCGGGCCTCAAAGTCAGACTTCTTTTGCCCTGATCGAGAAAGGTATACATCTCCTTTTGGACGATATCCGTATCCTGACCTATGCTCCGGGCGAAAAGATCGGTCTCCTCAAAGATAGGGGTGCGAATCTCCTTGTAGTTATAAAGGGAGATTGTTTTTCTTACCTTCTCCTCGAGATTTTGCCATTTGAAAGAATCTTCAGGCAATAGATCATGCGTTCCGTATAAGGCTTTGTATTTCATATTCTCATCCCACAGTTATTGAGTTTGAATCGTAGTTGCTCAATTTATTGAGCGTTAGAGGAGCGCCCGATAAATCGGGCAACTACTTTGGTTTTGAAAAAATATAATAATGATTTGTTGATCTAAAGTCAACTATGAATTGAAGTGGATGAAAAGATAAGAATTTAAAAGAGACACCCGAAGATCATTTGGGTAAGTTGATCTTGCCTTAGGCAAATCCAGTCATAGGCGGGATTACCATAAAGCGTCACGGATTCATCCTGAACAGATTCACCGCGAACGGACGAGGACGAACGTGGAACGGGGGATTGCTTTGTCGTCCATATGGACTCCTCGCAATGACATTTCATTTAATACGTTTGTATTAGAATTCAAAACCTAATGAGAAGCGGTGGACACTTTGGAGGCGGGAGAAATCTGCCCAAGCGTAGTTTATATCCAGGTTGGTCTTGTTTCCGGTTTTGAGTTTTACCCCACCGCCCAAGGTGAGTCCTTCCTCCTCATAATTAAACTTATAACCTGCTCGTAAAGAAAAATGTTCTCTCCATATATATTCACCACCGAAGCTGGCTTGCTGGAGGTTGTCATTCGGATGCTTTGCTTCCATGGATACGGTCAACTTAGACTCCGGGGTCTCTATCAGATCATATGCCAATCCGAGCCTGAAGGTAAGGGGCAGATCATAAGGATCCACCGCCAATTTGGATTTAACATTATCA
>JALHUP010000383.1 GCA_022866585.1 Candidatus Zixiibacteriota bacterium
CGCTACGCCTAAGTTCATATGAGCTTGCAAGTAATTTGGGTTAAGTTCTATAGCCTTTTTGTATTCCTCGATGGCTTTGTCCAAGTTACCCTGATTCTGATACCCAAACCCGTCTTTGAAGTGCTTCTCCGCCTGTTTTTCCCTACTGCTACAACTTAAAAATCCAAAGACCAAGAAGAAAAGCAAAAAGCTTTTGAAAACGTTTTCCCACTTCATCGAAACTTTTTCTCGTTTTAGAACCACTACATAAGGTCTATCGTTTGTCGTCGGCGAAGCTCATATGGTTCAACTTCGCTCACCATAAATCGAAGTCTTGTAGGTCGGGCTGTCCATTAGGCTGCCCGACAAAAGAGAGTGTCCGCATATTTACGGAATCGCTATTTCTTTTTCTTTCACCACACTGGAAAGCGAATTCAAGATGAAATCTTTCGCATCGAGGATTTCAAGAAGAACGGGTTCGCCATCTTTAGAAAAATGAATAATCATCTGTCCCTCTTCTTCGGCATAATCTATTGGTTTATCCGAGAGTTCAACTAAAAGAGCATCTACATCTCTGTTGTATTTAATTTTTCTCATATCTTGACCTCCTTCCAGGATATACGGTTACAACCCAGATCTTCTCAGGTTTGGTCTCATAGACTACTCTAAGAACATGCGTTTCATCAAAGCCTTTTTGAGCAATTGACCTTCCTTTGTAACCTACCTCTGCTTTATCAGGAAACCTAATAATATCTTCAACAATTTCTTTTGAAATATTAACGCCATGAGACTTTAGCATTTCGATCTTTACTAAAGAATGAAAGCTAAATTCTATATCAACTGACTTAGTCAACTTTTTCCTCAATTGCACAAATTGTTGGCTATTGGCCATCCGTTGCAGATACTCAAAACAGAATCGTCCAATCTTCCAAAATCCAAAGCAATAGCAGTGTAGACCCTCTCAACATCAACAATACTATCTATCGATCGGCTTGCGCTTCACAGGAAGAAAAATCAGTTCGCCCTTTTCGCTATCCGTGCCATGTTCACTCCATGCACGTTTTTCAATTATATACGCCGCATCCGCGTCATGAGCTTCGATTCTCGATTGAATCAATTCCTTACTTTCCCCGTCCAAGTAATCGAGATCGTCAAGGTTTTTATATGGCTGAGGACTGATTGTAACTTTCTCGATGATTTGGACAAGTTCCAACTCGAAGCCATGCTTCTTCCATTGTTCCCTTGACTCTTCAATTGCAGGAAATTCACCTACAAACAAAGGGATAGCCGACTTACTTTTACTCATTACTTTTCTCCATACATAAAATAGCGATTCTACTTTTCTGAATTTATGTGCTTGCCTCTGTGTTCAATAAGCACCTAACTTGTTCATAACCGAACAGGTTCGGTTATCTTCCCAATTTACTGATGCAAACGAAGTATTTCGTTTATATTTTCCAGCTTCACTCGCCGAATTTCGAGCATCGATACGAGCATCGCAACCGATAACCGAGCTTCGATGACCTACTCCTCCTTGACATCCTGTAATAACTTCTCGATAATGTCCAAAGTTCCGACTCCATCTGCTTCCGCATTAAAAGAAGTGACGATTCTATGCCGAAGCACGGGCTTTGCCACCGATCTCACATCCTCACACGAAGGGGTATATCTGCCATCCAAAATCGCTTTGGTCTTTGCACCCAGGATCATATATTGAGACGCCCTGGGTCCAGCACCCCAGCTGACCCAATTTTTAATATAGGGAGATGATTTGTTCTCATTCGGTCTGGTGGAGCGGGCAAGCCGGACCGCATAGTTAATCACATGATCCGAAGCCGGCACCCTTCGGGCTAACTGCTGTAGCCTTATTATTTCCTCTGCTCCCATCAGCTTTTCTAAATCCCAGCTATAAGCGCTGGTGGTGGATTTGACAATTAAATTCTCCTCCTCCTCGGAAGGATAGTCCACATAGATATTGAACATGAATCTGTCCAGTTGCGCCTCTGGCAAGGGATAAGTTCCCTCCAACTCAATCGGATTCTGGGTGGCTAAGACGAAGAAAGGCTCTGCCAATTTATATGTTTCCCCCCCAGTGGTCACCTCATGTTCCTGCATCGCCTGCAAAAGAGCGGATTGAGTTTTAGGGGGAGTGCGGTTTATCTCATCCGCCAAAACGATATTGGCGAAGACCGGACCTTTTACGAATTTGAAGGTTCTTTCTCCGGTGGAGACGTTCTCCTCGATTATCTCCGTGCCGGTGATGTCTGAGGGCATCAGATC